>DASVPT010000229.1:0-18594 GCA_036389535.1 Actinomycetota bacterium | reverse complement strand
GACCTTCCGGCTCGAACCCGCGGCGTCATCGCGCTCAAGCAGGAGAACTGCACGGTCTGCTGGAAATGCTCACGCGAATGCCCCGACTGGTGCATCTACATCGAGTCGCACAAGGAGACCCACCCGCCGGCCAGCGGCGGCCGTGCGCGGTCGGTCAAGGTGCTCGACCGCTTCGCCATCGACTACTCGCTGTGCATGTACTGCGGGATCTGCGTTGAGGTGTGTCCGTTCGACGCGCTGTTTTGGAGTCCGGAGTTCGAATACGCCGAATACAACGTGGTCGATCTGATCCACGAGAAGGATCGCCTCGAGGAGTGGACCTATTTGGTGAAGCCGCCGCCCCCGCTGGAAGTCGGGGCGGTTGTTCCGGAAGAGACCGTCGAGGACAAGCCGATCACCACCGGCGGCGGCGAGGAACTCGGTGCGCGGGCGCCCTCCGCGGACCAGCTCGCGGCCTCGGGCGCGCACCCACCGGCGCAGGCGATGCCGGCGCGAGCCGAGCCGGGCACACCTCCGACGCAGCCGCCCGGTCCGCAGTCCGCCACCACCGCCGGAGCGGGCACCGCCGCACCGAGCGCCGAAACCATGGCTCCGGCAGCGGCGGCGACCGGCGAGCGGCACGAGGTCGAACCGGATCAGGAGACGCACGACCGCGTCTTGCAGGAAGAGATGGCGAAGGGAACCGACCGTCGCGTCGCCGAGGGACGGGCGAAAGCGGCGGCCATTCGGGCGGCCAGAGCGAAGGCCGGAGGGTAGGGGGCCGAACGCGGTGACCGCCCAGGAGATCTTTTTCGTCGTGCTAGCCGTGGTCGGCTCGGTCGGCGCCATTCGCCTGGTCACCAGCCGGAACGTCGTTCACGCAGCGTTGTGGCTGGTCATCGCCCTCGCCATGGTTGCGGGGGTTTACCTGTTGGTCGCCGCCGAATTCCTCGCTTGGGTCCAGGTCCTCATCTACGTGGGCGCCATCGTCGTGCTCTTGCTGTTCAGCCTCATGCTGACGAAGGCACCGATCGGCCGCGACACCTTGGACAACGAGCAACGGGGAGTGGCGGCCCTGGTTGCGGTCGGAATCGCCGCCGGCCTGGCCTTTCTGATCTGGCAGGCGTTCGGGGATCGCCCGCCGGTGGCCCTGCGCGCCGCCCGAACCGCGACGGTCGGCCTTTCGCTCTTCCGCGATTACGTCCTGCCCTTCGAGGTGATTTCGTTCCTCCTGCTGGCCGCGCTGGTCGGCGCCATCGTGCTGGCTCGAAAGGACGAGTCACCCGAAAACCCGCCCGAGCACCGAGCGCCGTTCGTCGGGCGCCGAGAGCGAGCCGGCGGTCCGCTGGTCGGTGGCTACGGCGGGGAGCCGACGCCCGCGCCACGTCCGGGCGAGCCGGTGGTTGGAACCAGGGGAGAGACGCCCTGATTGCCGCGGCCGCCATTCGCCTGCCCTTCCTCCTGCTCTTCGGCGCGGTGTTGTTCTCAACGGGCATCTACGGCGTGTTGGCTCGGCGAAACGCGGTGCTCGTGCTGATGTCCATCGAGCTGATGATGAACGCAGTGAACATCAACCTGGTTGCCTTCTCCGCCGCTCTCAGGCAGCTCACGGGGCAGATCTTCGCGCTGTTCGTGATCACGGTTGCGGCGGCCGAGGTCGGGATCGGCTTGGCCATCGTCATCCTCATCTACCGCAATCGCGAGACCATCAACGTGGACGAGATCAACTTGCTCAAATGGTGATGGCCGGGAGCGTCGCGCCGTGACTCGCTTCGCGTGGATCATCCCGACGCTTCCTCTTCTCTCGTTCGCCTCGATCGTTCTCTTCGGCAAGCGCAGCAGGGGGAAGGGCGCGCCGATCGGCATCTCCGCCGTGCTGGCCGCGTTCGTGCTCTCGTGGTTCGTGCTCCTGCATTTCATCCAGGGCGGCGCCGCAGTAGTTCGACAGGTGTCGCTGGTCGAAGCCGGGCGTTTCAGCGTGGAAGCGGGAACGAACATCGACGGCCTGGCCGCCGTCATGCTCGTGGTCGTCACGCTGGTCTCGCTGTGTGTGCAGGTCTATTCGGTCGGTTACATGCACGGCGATCGCCGGTACACGTGGTACTTCGCATCTCTGTCGCTCTTCACGGCGGCGATGCTCAACCTGATCGTCGCGGTCAATCTGTTCCAGCTGCTCATCGGGTGGGAGCTCGTCGGCATCTGCTCGTACCTCTTGATCGGACACTGGTGGGAGGAGAAGGAGAACTCCGACGCCGCCATCAAGGCGTTCATCACCACGCACACGGGCGACGTTCCGTTCCTCTTCGGGATCTTCGTGCTCTTCATCGCGACCGGGACGGCGAACATTCCGGAGATCACGCATCTGGCCGAGGGGCACCACATCTCGGGTGCAGTCATGACGGCCGCCGCGCTGCTTCTGTTCGGCGGAGCGATCGGCAAGTCGGCGCAGTTCCCGCTGCACGTCTGGCTCCCCGATGCGATGGCGGGGCCGACGCCGGTCTCGGCGTTGATTCACGCGGCAACCATGGTGGCCGCGGGCGTCTACCTGGTGGGCCGGTTGTTCTCGGTGTTCGAGCCGTCCGGGACGGCGCTGGCCTTCGTCGGGACCATCGGGTGCATCACCATGCTCATCGCCGCGCTCCTCGCGTTGATCCAGGACGACATCAAACGAGTGCTGGCGTATTCAACGATCTCCCAGCTCGCCTACATGATGGCGGCGCTCGGCCTGGGCGCCGAGGGATACACGCCGGGGCTCTTCCACCTGTTCACCCACGCCTGGTTCAAGGCGCTGCTGTTCCTGGGAGCGGGATCGGTGATCCACGCGGTCCACACCAACAACATGAGCGAGATGGGTGGGTTGCGACGGGCGATGCCGATCACCTTCTGGACGTTCGTCATCGGGTCCGCCGCTCTGTCGGGGATTCCGCCGCTCGCCGGCTTCTGGTCGAAAGACGAGATCATCAGCACGGCATGGCGAACCGGCCACACGCCGATCTTCGTGATCGCGCTCCTTACGGCGATCCTCACGGCGTTCTACATGACCAGGGTCGTCATGCTGACCTTCTTCGGCGAATACCGAGGGCAGGCCCACCCGCATGAATCGCCGGCAATGATGACGCGGCCGCTCATTCTCCTTGCAGGGCTATCCGTGACCGCCGGATGGCTCGGCGTGCCGGCGTTCGGGGCGGTGTTCGCCGACTGGGTGCATTTCGGGACCATTCACCACGAGCCCTATTCGTACGGCTTTGCCGCGATCTCCGTGGTGGGTGCCCTGGCCGGCATCTTCGTCGGCTACCGGCTGTATGCGCGGTGGCGCGAGCGCGATCCGCTCAGAGCGCTCGGGCCGGGATACACGCTGCTCGAGCGGAAGTACTACCTGGATGACATCTACCTCGGCGGGATCGTTCGCCCCATTCAGTACGGTGTGGCCCGAGGTGTCGACTGGACGAACCAGAACATCCTGGATGGCGTGGTCAACGCGGCGGGCTGGCTCGCCAAGAAGTTGGCCCTCGGCATCGATCAGGTCGACCGCAAGGCCGTTGACGGCGCGGTGAACGGAGTCGCCATTGGGACCGGCGCCACCGGCGGGCTGCTGCGATACATCCAGTCCGGTAACGTGCAGCGCTACGCCGTCTTCCTCTTCGTCGGCGTGGCCATTCTCGCCATCCTGATCACCAGGTTCTAGCGATGCGAAGGAAAGGAACTCGATGAACGTTTGGACGAAGTCGGCGATCACGCTGGCCGTCTTCCTCCCGACGGTGGGAGCGCTGGTGATCGCGTTCATGCCCCGCGACCGGGACCGGACCATTCGCGCCCTCGGGATCGTGTTCACCGGAGCGGCGCTCTTGGTCGGGATCATCATGCTCTTCGGGTTCGACTTTCACCGCCAGGGATTGCAGTTCGAGCTGAACGCGAGCTGGATCTCGGCCATCCAGGCCCGGTATCACGTGGGCGTCGACGGGATCAGCCTCCCGCTGTTCGAGCTGACGCTGCTTCTCTCTTTCCTCTGCGCCATCTACACGTGGCGGTTCCTCCCCGACCCAGGGCGGCCGAAGGCGTTCCTCGCGCTCGTGCTGCTCCTCGAGACCGGGATGGGGGGAACGTTCATCTCGTTCGACCTGGTCCTGTTCTTCGTGTTCTTCGAGCTGGTGCTGGTTCCCATGTACTTCCTCATCGCGGTGTGGGGGTCGGCGAATCGCGAATACGCGGCCATCAAATTCTTCCTGTACACGCTGTTCGGAAGCGTCTTCATGCTTCTGGGCTTCCTGGCCATGTTCTTCAAGTCGCAGCCGCACACCTTCGACATCATTCGGCTTCAGCAGTTCGCGGCGACGTCAGGCTTCGCGCGGGGCACACAGCTCCTCATCTTCGCCGGGCTGTTTCTCGGGTTCGCCATCAAGGTGCCGATGTGGCCCTTCCATACGTGGCTGCCGGACGCACACACGGAAGCCCCCACGGTCGGCTCCGTGTTGCTGGCCGGAATCCTGCTGAAGATGGGCACGTACGGCTTCGTGCGGATGGCGCTGCCAATCCTCCCGGACGCCGCGCGGGTATGGGCGCCGATCATCGGAGTGCTCGCGGTCATCGCCATCGTCTACGCGTCGCTTGCCTGTCTCGCTCAGCGGGACCTGAAGCGACTGATCGCGTTCTCATCGGTCGGTCACATGGGGTTCGTGATGCTCGGCATCGCTACCCTGACTGAGATCGGCATCAACGCCGCGATCTTCGGCATGGTTGCCCACGGCGTGATCACCGGGATGCTGTTCTTCGAGGTCGGCTCCATCTACGACCGCTATCACACCCGCCAGATCGCGGACATCGGTGGGGGGATGCTGCAGAAGATGCCGCTCCTGGCCGGGATCTTCGCGTTCACCGCGATCGCCTCCTTGGGCTTGCCTGGCCTGGCCGGATTCTGGGGTGAGGTCATGGCGTTGCTTTCGTCCTACAGCCCGCACGCCAGCCTTTCGACCACGCTGTTTCGAACGCTGATGGTCTTTGGCGGCATCGGGACCATCCTGACCGCCGGGTACTTCCTGTGGACGCTGCAGCGGGTGAACCTCGGGACGCTGCCCGACTCCTGGAGAGAGCGAAGCCTCCCCGACGTGACGCGCGTCGAGATGGTCTCGTGGCTCCCGCTCCTGGCGTTCATCCTGTTGCTGGGGCTCTTCCCGCGCCTCCTTCTCGGGACGACCACCGAGGCGGTTCAGGCGCTGGTCCGGGTTTTCGGCGGCGGATAGTCGAGCAGGGGCGAACCAGTGATCGCCGCAGCGATGCCCGTCCAAAATCCCTCGATCGACTTCCACGCGATCGCGCCGGAGCTCATCCTCTCGTTGACGGTCTTCGTGGTCCTGTTCGTTGATCTTTTCCTTTCCAGGGAACGCAAGTGGATCGCGATGCCGCTTTCCTTCGTCGGGGTGGCGGGTGCGTTCGTTGCGGCCCTGACCCTCATCGGCACTCGGCGCGTCACCTTCGGCGGGTCGTACGTGATCGACAACTTCGCAGTTCTGCTCAAGGTGTTCTTCACGGTCGTCGCGCTGGTGATCCTGGCGCTGTCGCTTCGATACATCCGCGAGGGGCCGTACTACCAGGGCGAGTACTACTTCCTGGTCGTCAGCTCGTTCCTCGGCATGGTGATCATGCCGTCTTCTCGAGACCTGCTGATGCTGTTCATCGCGTTGGAGCTGACCTCCGCGCCGGGCTTCCTGCTCGCCGGTCTTCACAAGACCGACCCACGGTCCAACGAGGCCGCGGTGAAGTTCTTCCTGATCAGCGTGCTCTCAACCGCGATCATGCTCTACGGGATGAGCCTCATCTATGGCGTAACCGGAACTACTCGTCTTTCCGGCATCGCGCACGCGCTCCAGGGTCCCGCGGGCGCGTCCAACCTCGCCGTCGCAGCGATCCTGTTCGTGGTCGCCGGCTTCGCCTTCAAGGTCTCGGCGTTCCCGTTCCAGTTCTGGGCGCCGGACACCTACGAGGGATCACCGGTTCCCATCGCGGCGTATCTGTCGGTGGCGTCGAAGGCCGCGGGGTTTGCCGGCCTCCTTCAGCTGATGTTCGTGGCGTTCCTGCCTCGGGCCGACTTCTGGGCGCCGATCTTCGCCGTGCTCGCGCTGTTCACGATGACCATCGGAAATCTGGTCGCACTCCAGCAGCGTCAGGTGGTCCGGCTGTTCGCGTATTCATCCATCGCGCAGGCCGGTTACATGCTGTTGCCGTTCGCGTTGGCGGGACACAGCACCGCGGTCGATCGGCAGGCGTTCCAGTCGGTGGTGCTCTACATCATGGTGTACGCGGTGATGAACCTCGGCGCCTTCGCCGTGATCATCGGGCTGGTTCGCGAGTCGCCGAGCCTGCTGATCCGTGACTTCGCCGGATTGGGGCAACGCGCGCCCATCCTCGCCATCTCGATGACGCTGTTCCTTATCTCGCTGGCGGGGATCCCAATCACGCCCGGCTTCTGGGGAAAGTTCTTCATCTTCAGCGCCGCGATCAACCGTGGCGGCATCGGCGTTTGGCTCGCCGTGGCCATGGTGGTCAATTCGGTGATCTCCTTGATGTATTACTTCTCGATCGTTCGGGAGATGTTCTTCCAACCGGCCGCCGAGCCCGTGAGGCCGTTCCCGGCGCCGGTGCTCGTTGCCGGGGTCGTGGTGCTGGCAGCCATCGCCATCGCCGTGGTTGGAATCTTCCCGCCGCTGTTCACGAGCTTCCCCGCCCGCTCCACGCTGATCTTCTAGCGTCTTCGCGCGCTTCACACGTTCTCAATCTTTGGCCGGACCAGTTTCGCCTTCGACCGAATCACGCCGCCGTACAATTGAGGCAAGCGGAGGGGAGTAGCCCTACGCCGGTGAGTCGTCAGGACGCTCCGATAGGAGCCGGCTTCGGCGGGGAGAGTTCCCCGGCAAGACCTTCGCCAGAATTGGCGGAGGTCTTTTTCATAGAGGAGGAAGGAAATGCCTGGGATCAACCGGGTGAAGACGTGGGTCCTCATCGCCGCCTTGGGCGGCCTGTTCGTGCTGCTCGGCGAGGTGATCTTCAAGGGCTCGAAGGGCCTGTGGATCGGTCTGGTCTTCGGCCTCGGCTTCAACCTCGCGATGTACTGGTTCTCCGACAAGATCGCCATCGCCACCACGCGGTCCAAGCCGGTCACCGAGGCCCAGGCGCCGGAGCTCTACCGCATCGTGCGGGAGCTCACGGCGGAGCGGAACCTGCCCATGCCACGGATGTACATCAGCGACATGATGCAGCCGAACGCCTTCGCTACCGGCCGCAATCCTCACCACGCCGCCGTTTCGGTCACGCGCGGCATCCTTCAGATCCTTGACGAACGAGAGCTCCGCGGCGTCCTCGCCCACGAGCTCTCCCACGTCACGAATCGAGACATCCTCATCGGGACGATCGCGGCCGGGATCGCCACGGCCATCACGTTCGTCACTCGCATGGCCTTCTGGTTCGGCGGCGGTTTGGGCGGCAGCGACGACGACAGCGGCGGGGCGAACCCGCTCATCGCGATGGTCGCGTTTCTCCTGGCCCCGATTGCGGCGTTCCTCATCCAGGCCGCCGTCTCGAGGTCTCGAGAGTTCCAGGCGGACGAGTCGGGCGCGTACCTCTCGCACGATCCCGAGGCGCTCGCCAGCGCGCTCCGAAAGATCGAACTGGCGGCCCGTCAGGTTCCGGTGCCGTCGACCGTCACCCCGTCGCAGGCGCACCTGTTCATCGTGAATCCCTTCAAGGGACGGCAGGCCGCGGCGAACTTCGCAAACTGGTTTTCGACACACCCGCCGACGGAGCGAAGGATCGAGCGGCTGGAGGCGATCGCCCGGCAGATCTAACGAACTACGGGCGGTAGTTCGTGAACTGAAGGGGGATGCCGAAGTCCTGTTCCTTCAGGGCCTGGATGATGTCCTGAAGGTCGTCCTTCTTCTTTCCGGAGATTCGAACCTGATCCTTCTGGATCTGGCTCTGGACCTTCACCCCTGTTCCCTTCACGAACTTGGTGATCTCTCTGGCCTTCTCGTCGGAGATCCCGTGATTGATGTGGAGGCTCTCCCTGACGCTCCCTTTCGCCCCCGGCAGGACCGGGCCTTCGGACAGCGCTTTCAGCGAGATGCTTCGCTTGACCAGCTTGTCCTTCACCACGTCGACGGCCGCCTTGAGCCGGTTGTCGGTGCTCGAGCGGACCTCGATCATGTCCTCATCGAGGTCGAGCGTGGTGCCGGTGTTCTTGAAGTCGAACCGCGTCTGGATCTCCCGAGCAGCCTGCTCGTAGGCGTTCCGTACCTCGTGCAGGCTGACTTCCGAGACCACGTCGAACGAGAATTGGTCCTTCGCCATACGGAGAATCTAGCGGTTCCCGAGCTAGGGTCGCTCGTCACTCCCGATGTCGTACCGGGAGCCCTGCGGTCGCTTCGTACCCTCCAGGTCCGTCTTCACCGAAGTGATGCTCACGCCTCGGTCGAGGGCCGGGCTTCCCGCCGCGAGGTGGTAGTCCCCCGATGACTCGTCGACGAACATTCCGGCGGTTGAGCTCACCATTCGGGAATGGGCGTCGTACCCATACGCCTTCCACTTCGAGAAGCTGATCCACGTCTCGTCCACCGAGAAGACGTTGGCGACGACGTTGTAGTCCGAAACCAGCCCGCTCCTGCTGGAGCTGTCGATGTCGTAGGTCCCACGCGGGCCGGGGTGGAACAGGATGTTGTTCTTCATCACGTTGCCGGAGCTTCCGTTCTGAAGCGACACGGCGAACCGTCCGTCCGAGGCCTGGACCACGGTGTTGTTGAAGAACTTGTTGTTGCGGGTTCCCCACTGCGAACCGTCGCCGTCGTCCCATCCCGCGATGCCGCTGGCGTGGTTTCCGTAGAGGAGATTGTTCCGGAACGTCGAGCTGCGCACCGAGGCCAGGTTGATGGCGGCGCCGCCACCCGACCCGTTGTTGTACACGGTGTTCTTCTCGACCACCGCGCCGGTGATGATGCCGTCGCCGGGAAGCGCCGGATCCGCGTTGATCTGGATCCCGGAGGCGTGGTTGTCGAAGACGACGTTTCGCCGGATCACCGGGTTGTCGGCGCTGTTCGAGACGTAGATCCCGTGCTCGATCGCCGATCCGGACGCGACGTTTCCGACCGCGCGAAAGCTCTTGGCGTAGCCGGTGAAGATGCCCCAGCGACCGTTGTCGTGGGTCGTGTTGTTCCGGACGATGACTCCGAGCGAGGGCGCGTCCGGCTCGCCCTGCACCGCGATGCCCGCTCGCGGCGCCGAGTGGACCTCGAACCCCTGCAGCGTGATGTAGCTGGCGTCACGGACCCAGAGGTTGTCATTGTTGGAGTTGAGCGGGCCGGGCTGGTCAATCACCACGCCAGGCTGGGCCAGGAACTGGATCGGGCTTCCGGAAGCGCCCGAGTGCGAGAACTTGGCGCCGACATAGGTGCCCGGCTCGACCACGACCGTGTCGCCGGCTTTCGCAACGTCCGCGGCCTTTTGAACGGTTCGCCACGGCGCCGATTGACTCCCCCCGTTCGCATCGCTCCCTTCCACCGAGACGTAGTACGTCGAAGCTGCGTGAGCCGGGCCACCGGACAGCGCGCCAGCGGCGAGGAGGACGCCCGACAGGATTGGAAAGGACCAGCGCTGTAGTGATCGCATGCCGTCAGTAAGGAGTATCGGCAAACGGACCGCGATTCCAAACGAACTCCGAGCGCAATGGCGGTGCTAATCTCTCAACCGCTCCGGAGGGGTGCCCGAGCGGCCAAAGGGAGCGGTCTGTAAAATCGCCGGCGAAGCCTACGCAGGTTCGAATCCTGCCCCCTCCACTCCCGCTCAAGCCCTCTGCGCGCGCGCCGAGAACTAAGACAACTAGCCCGAAGGGCAGTGGTCGCGCATGGCCGATCCCAGTCAAAAAGCGCTCCTCCAGGCGGAGGCGAGGTACCGGACGCTCGTCGAGCAGATTCCGGCCATCGTCTACACGGCCGAATACGGCGAGGAGGGCCGCTGGTCGTACGTCAGCCCCCAGATCGAGCGACTGCTTGGTTTCCGGGTCGAGGAATGGCTCGCCCGTCCATCGCTGTGGTTCGACCGCCTCCACCCCGAAGACCGCGAACGGGCGCTGCGGGACGAACAACGTTCGCGTGTGACCGGAACGCTTTCATCGGAGTATCGAATGATCGGCCGCGACGGTAACGTCGTGTGGTTCCGCGATGAAGCGAAGATCGTCAGCGTCGAGGGTCAATCACCGTTCATGCACGGCGTCATGTACGACGTCACGGACCGGAAGGACGCCGAGGCGGAGCTGGCGTATCTGGCTTACCACGACAAGCTGACCGGACTCCCGAACCGGCAGCTGTTCGCCGAGCTCCTCGACCTCGCGGTGGCCCGAGCAAGCCGCCAGAAGCTCGCCGTCGCGGTGGAGTACATCGACCTGGACGCGTTCAAGGTCGTCAACGACACACTGGGGCATGCCGCGGGGGACAAGCTTCTCCAGCAGGCGTCGATGCGCCTTCGCGAAGTCATCCGGGACGTCGACGCGGTAGCGAGGCACGGTGGCGATGAGTTCCTCCTCCTGCTGGGCGACCTTCCGCGAGCACCCAAATCGCCTGCGGACGCGCCGCAGATGGTCGCGGAACGCGTTGCGACACGAGTGATCGAGTGCTTCTCTGACGCCTTCTTCATCGCCGGCGAGGAGGCCTTCGTCACGCCGAGCATCGGCATCGCGATCTTTCCCGACGGGAGCGACTCTCCCGAGGCGCTCCTCAAGCACGCCGACGCGGCGATGTACGAGAGCAAGCGTTCGGGGCCGGGTCAGTTCGTCGTTCACAGCCAGACCACGCCGCAGCCCTCTCGTCTTTCTCTCACCACTCGACTGCGTCACGCCGTGCAGGCCCAGGAATGGGTCCTTCACTACCAGCCGATCATCGACCTCAGAACCGGCGCGATGACCGCCGCCGAGGCCCTCATCCGGTGGCAGAGTCCGCAAGGCGGTCTGATTGGCCCCGGCGAGTTCGTCCCGCTCGCGGAGGAGCTCGGGCTCATCACGGCCATCGGCGAGTGGGTCCTCGGAGAGGTTCTCGAACAATGCCGGATTTGGCAGGACGCCGGACTCGATCTGCGTGTCTCGCTCAATCTGTCTCCGCGTCAGCTTCACCAGCGCGATCTGGTCGAGCGAGTGACGACGGAGCTGCGCGAACATCACCTCGATCCGTCGATGCTGATCCTCGAGATCACGGAGTCGGCAGCGATGGTCGATCCCGAACGAACGCAGCGCGTTTTCCAGGAGCTTCGGACCCTCGGCGTCGGGCTCGCACTCGACGACTTCGGGACGGGATACTCGTCGCTCTCTCGCCTGCGGTACCTACCGGTGGACATCCTCAAGATCGACCGGTCGTTCATCGCGGACGTCGCCCGCGACCCGCACACGCGAGCCATGGTCGCGGCGTTCGTTCAACTCGCGCACAACCTCGACGTCGCGCCCCTGGCGGAGGGAATCGAGACGGAAGAGGAACTGGAGTTCGTGAAGTCATGCGACTGCACCCTGGCCCAGGGATTTCTGTTTTCCAGGCCGGTCGAAGCCCACGAGCTTCCCGCGCCGTTCGCCATCGCCTGAGCGCGCGGGAACCACGTTCCGCAACTCAGCGTCGAACCTCCATATGAAGCGAGTCATGCTCCTTTTGTTCTGCGTTCTGGTGGCATGCGCCGCGCCGCAAGGAGACCGGGTCTCGCCAGGCGCGCCCCTAGCTCCCGACTCGCCGATCGCGGCGTCTCCCAGCCCCGGTGGTTCGCCCCATGCCGGCCGTCCAACCTTCGTCGCACCGCGTTCCGGTCTGGTCGAGCCGCGGCCCCATTCCTTCGAACGGGCCCGACCAACAGGTCGGCGGACTCTGGTCGTTCGGTTCTACGGCGGCATCGAAGCGTGCGAGGGTCTGGACCACATCGCGGTGAAGTATCGACCGAGAGAGATCGTCGTCACGGTCTTTACCGGACGGGTTCCCTCGGCCCAGGTTTGCATCGAGGTCGCGGTTCTGAAGGTGACGAAGGTCAGACTCGATGAGCCCATCCGAGGGCGGAGGATCGTCGACGGGGCCCCCGGGACTTAGGGGGTCTCGGGTTCGGGGACGTTGTGCCCGAAGAACGCGCCCCTCGGTCTGGCGTGAGCGTGCCAGTGATCCGGGATCCGCCGGCGCTCGCCGTCGATCCAGAACGCCTCATCCCCGAACCGGCTCGCAGCCGTCTCCGACAAACGATCGAGGAGCTGTCGTTCGTGCTCGGACTCGGGGAGTCCGTGCGTTCGCCACACGATCATCGGGGTGCCGCAGACGATGCAATCTGCGACCCAGCAGTCGTCGTCCTCGAAGTACCAGTGACTGATCCGCTCCGCGCGACACAGCAGACAGTCGTTATCGATCGAGCTCAATCGTTGCTCCCACCCGGATTCCGTGCGCCTTGAAAAACCCGCGGTTCGCCTCCACCGCTCCAACGATCGGCGTCTGAGCCGCGTAGACGGGGCACCGAACCCGCGTGCACGGATCCATGTCGTACATGGCCACGATCCGGTTCGAACCATCCCAGAAGGCGATAGAGAGCGGGATGAAGGTATGCATCATCCAGAATGCCGTGCGGGTCGGCCGCTCGAAGAGGAAGGCCATGCCGGCGTCGGGCGCCAGGTGCCGCCGGAACATCAGACCGGTTCGCCGCTCACGCTCCGATTCGGCGATCTCCACCTGAATGATCGTCTGTCCGCCGCTCCCGCTGATTCGAAGCGTGCCGGTGGGGAGCCCGGCCGCCGAACGACTCTCGCCACCGAAGAGATTGCACGAGCTTGTCAGGGCGGCCGTGAAGACGAACGCAGCAAGGACGGGAAGACGACGCGACCGGTTCAACTGAACGACCTCACAGACAGATCCCCTTCAGCCCTCCAGTATCATGAAGCCTCCGCTGGAGTAGCTCAGTCGGCAGAGCACCGCCATGGTAAGGCGGGGGTCGTGGGTTCGATTCCCACCTCCAGCTCTCGACGTGGCGAGCCGGCGACGCCGCTAGACTTTCGCGGGCACGGCGGGGTAGCTCAGTGGCAGAGCAAGCGGCTCATAATCGCTGTGTCGGCGGTTCGAATCCGCCCCCCGCTACGAACGAAGAACGACCGTCAGAATCTGGACCGCGAGGAACCCTGGAATGGCCAAGTCCGATAACCGACCGAAGATCACCATGGCGTGCACCGAGTGCCGCCGCCGGAACTACACCACCGTGAAGAACCGGCACAACGACCGCGACCGGATAGAGCTGAAGAAGTACTGCCGGTGGTGTCGCGGACACACGCTGCACCGGGAGACCCGGTAGCCCTTAGACCCGCGTCGAGATCTTCCCGTGGCGGATCGCCACGGCCAGTGCCTCCAACTTCGTGTGAACGCCCAGCCGCGTGAGGATGTTCTGCACGTGCGTCCGCAACGTGTACGGGCTCATGTGCAGCCGCCGGGCGATCTCCTGAACCGGCACGCCGTCCGCCATGAGCTGAAGGATCTCCGTCTGCCGAGGCGTCAGCCGGTTCGCCCGCTGACGCTCCGTCGACTCTTGGTGCCGGCGGTGTCGAAGGTAGCGGAGGAGGCGTTCGGCCTCGTCGTCTTCAAGGAGCGATTCTCCCCGCGAGGCCTTGCGCAGAAGACCGGGAAGTTCGCCCAGCGGGGTCGCTCGAGAGACGTAGCCCACGGCGCCGGCTTCGATGGCCTTCGCGCGGACCAGATCGTCGTCCTTCATCGACAGGATCACCACGCGTGTGTCCGGCCGCCGCTCCTTGATTCGGCGAATCACCGAGACGCCGTCGGAGTCTCCACGGTCGATCGCCAAGAGCACGACGCCGGGACGCTCGCGGTCGGTCGCTTCCACCGCGTCGTTGATGGAGGCGATCTGGGCGATGAAGTCGTTCTCCTTCTGGATCGCCATCGCCAGCGCCTCGGCGAGCGTACGGTGCTCGTCGACGACGAGAACGGGTACGCGCGAGGGGCGCTTGCTCGCCATGGTGGCCGTATGCTGGCATCCACGTTGTCACTTGTCGATACCTTCGGCTAGTTTTCGCCGGAACCACCATCGCCGCTTACGTCGCGGCGCGCTGACTTCGAAGGAGACCACGCTGGGCAAGCTCGAAGGCAAGGTTGCCATCATCACGGGTGCCGGCCGAGGCATCGGGCGGGCCACCGCGGTTCGGTTCGCTCAGGAAGGCGCCTCGGTCGTCGTCAACGACGTCGATCCCGACCCGGCCCAGGAGACCGCGCAGCTGGTCAAGGAAGCCGGTGCCGAGGCCATCGTCTCCACCGACAACACGGTCAACTTCGACGAAGCCGAACGACTGGCTAGCTCCGCAGCGGAGCAGTTCGGAAAGATCGACATCGTCGTCAACAACGCGGGCATCACCCGCGACAAGACATTTCACAACATGGAGGACGACGTTTGGGACTTCGTCCTCAACATCAACCTTCGAACGGCGTACCACACGACCCGCGCGGCGATGCCGTACATCCGTGAAGTCGCCAAGCGAGAGAAGGCGGAGAACGGCCAACCCGCCTATCACCGCAAGATCACCTTCACCACGTCGGTCGCGGCCATGGTCGGAAACTCGGGACAGGCGAACTACACGGCCGCCAAGGGGGCCATCATCGCCCTCACCAAGACGCTCGCCCGCGAGCTCGGTCCCTTCTGGGTCAACGTGAATGCCGTCGCGCCGGGGTTCATCGAGACGCGGCTGACGCAGTCGAAGCAGCAGGGCGAAGATCTCGGCATCCCCGAGCCGGTCAGACAGATGGCGCTGATGTTGATCTCGCTCGGCAAATACGGCCAGCCGGAGGACGTCGCGGCGGCACATGCATTCCTGGCGAGCGAAGACGCTGACTTCATCTCTGGCGTCGTCTTGCCGGTGTCCGGCGGACAGCTCGGAGCCTGATCGTGCCGCTGAACCAGGCGCTGAAGGGCAAGGAATATCAGGAGGTGTCGTTCGCGGTCGAGCGCGACCGCGTCGTCCAGTTCGCCGACGCAATCGGAGATCCGAACCCGGTCTTTCGCGAGCCGGAGGCGGCGAAGGCGGCAGGTTTCGGCGAGCAAGTCGCGCCGCCGACCTTCGTCACGGTGATGCAGATCCTCACCAGCGGCCAGGTCGTGTTGGATCAGGAGCTCGGTCTGAACTACGCGCTCGTCGTGCACGCGGAGCAGGAATACGAATGGCACCGGCCCGTTCGAGTCGGCGACGTCCTCTCGGCGGTTCCTCGAATCGCGGACATCTACGCGAAAGGACCGAACGAGTTCCTGGTGATCGAAGCCGATATCAAGGACGCGTCGGGGGAGTCGGTGGTGCTTGCTCGGACCACGCTCCTGTCCAGAGGAACGGCTGGAGCGTAGGGATGGCGGCGAAGGTTCGTTTCGATGACGTCAAGGTCGGCGACGAGATCCCGTCGCTCTCCAAGGTGGTGAAGCGGGAGGACGTGAAGGCGTACGCCGATGCCTCTGGCGATCAGAACCCCCTTCACCAAGACGACGCCTTCGCCCAGAGCGTTGGTTTTCCCGGCATCATCGCCCACGGAATGTTCAGCATGGCCCACGTCACCAGGGCCCTGACCGACTGGCTCGGTGACCCCGGAGCCCTGAAGCGAATGGCCGTGCAGTTTCGGGCCGTGGTCTTCATGGACGAGACACTCGTCGCCAAGGGCCGGGTGGAGTCGCTGGACCCAACCACGAAGCAAGCCCGCGTCTCGATCTGGGCGGAGGTGGAGCGGAACGGCGAGCGAGTCCTTCCCATCAAGAACAGCGAAGCGCTGGTCGAGCTGGCCTGAAGTAACCTGGCGCCTCCTGACGCGGTCTATACCGTCAACTTGATGGCAAGCCCCGAGCCAGCCTCGGCGCAAGGGCAATCGGTCAGCCCGGAGCTCGTCGCCGCCTGCCGGCGAGGAGATCCTCGCTCGTTCGAGGAGGTCGTCCGACGGACGTATCGCCACGTCTACACCCAGGCCCTGAGGCTCGTGGGCGACAGCAAGGAAGCCGAAGACGTCGCCCAGGACGCCTACGTCCGGGCGTGGCGCGGGCTCGACGGATTCAGGGGCGAGGCGCAGTTCGAGACCTGGTTGTACCGGATCGTCGCCAACGCCGCGATGAACCATCTGCGGAAGCGCCGTCGGTTCGGCGACCTCATGGCCGAACCCGAGGACGGTCCTCCGGTCGAGATCGCCTCCCCCGCCCGAACCGAGGACGAAGCGGTGGACCGGCGACGGCTGGAGGAGGCACTCGAGGGCCTTCCGCTTTCGCTGCGAACGGTCGTGGTGTTGAAGGACGTGTACGGGCTTTCGTGCCGGGAGATAGGAGACCGAATCGGTGTCTCGGAGGGCGCGGTGAAGGTGCGACTGCACAGGGCGCGGCGGAGGCTCAAACTGGAGCTGTTCGGAGAGGACAACAGAGATGAAGTGTGAGGAAGTTCGGCCGCTGATACCGGAGCTCGCGGAAGGTCTCCCTCGTGAGGCCGGCGAAGTCGAGCTCCACCTGGAAACCTGCGTGGCCTGTTCGGCCGAGCTCGAGCGGTATCGAAGCGTGGTCCTCGCGCTCGGTGCGCTTCAGGACGTCGTCATGGAACCGCCGGCGGGCTTCCTCGACCGCACCTTGGCGCAAGTGCGGGAGGGTCCGCGTCGGTCAGTCATGTCCCGCGTGGCCACCGATGGGAGACTTCAGTACGCGGCCCTGTCGCTGGGGGGTGCCCTGGTCGGCGCTGCTGCGATCGGTTTGTTGTGGCGAAGGTCCGCGAGACGTTCCGTGGCAGCGACGACCGTCGCGGCCGGAGCAGCCAGCTAGGCGCTGTTCGAAGCGCTTTTCTCTTTCGGCGGGCCAGGATCGTGGCCGTTGCCGTTCCGGTTCCCGTTGCTCTTGGGCTCGTCCCCGGCGGCCGTTCGGCTTTCCAACAAGCCGGCGAGGGCCTCGGTCGTACGGGTCTCCACGATGTCGATTCTCTGAGAAAGCTCATCGGTGGCCGCGGCCAAGACGTGCGGAAACGCTCGCATGGAGTGCAGAAGCTCGTCGATGGTGAGATTCAGCGAGGCGATGGACTGCTGAAGGTTTCCGTTGACGTTCGATGGGCCGCGCTGGTTTCGAATCTCGTACGTGAGCAATTGAACCGCCCCACTGATGTCTCCGTAGACCCGTTTCATGGTGTCGGCCATCAGTCGCATGCCGGCCTCCAGGCGCTCGACGCGCGCCGCGAGCACTTCCGCCGGCGAGGCGTCGCGGAGGTCGATGACGTCGGCTGAGACCTGGGGGAGCTCGGGTCGAATCGTTGCCGGTCGCGCTTCATCTCCGAAGAACCACCGGGTGATCCGCCCGCGGGACGGCGTTTCTTCGCGCTCTTCCATGTGATCTCTCATTCCAGGGCGAAAAGCCCCATCGGCCGGAGTGTAGGTCAGAGGTGGGGCCGATTCACGTAACCAGCGGCGTGTTCTTACCGTTGCTCAGTCTGGACGGGCTCGGGCAACGTGACGGTCGGTGCGGCGGGGAGGGGGATCGTTTGTTCCGTGGGTGCCGGCTCTTCGTCCGGTTCGGGTATCCCGCGGAGGTTCCGAACGGGTGAAAGAACCACCGGCAAGACCACGAACAACGCACCGATCGATGCGATGAAGAGGGTTGGGCGAAGCCCCAAGACGCTGCCCAGCGCCCCGCCGAGGAAGGCGCCGATCGGCATCGTCCCCCACACCAGGAACCGGATCGTGGCGTTCATTCGGCCCTGGATGCGGTCCGGCGCGGTCGCCTGGCGCAGGCTGATCTGATTCACGTTGAACACAACCGAGCCGAACGATCCCAAGAACCAGGCGGCGATCAGAAACGGGGTCGGCGCGGACGCGGGTGCCAGCGGGATCAGAATGAGGCTCGGCCCGAAGATCCCCGCCGCGGCCCAAATGGTGGTTCCCAGACCCAACCGGCTCGCGATGCGGTTCGCGGAGATCGCGCCCAGCAGGAAGCCGACGTTGCCCAACGCGAAGATGACGCCGATCAGGCCGGGCGACAGGTGAAGGGCCCGCACCGCGTACACCAGGTAGATGGCGAACACCATGTGGCTGAAGAGGTTGGTGAACGACGTGCATACGGCGATGGGGAAGAGGAGGCGGTGCCGCAGCACGTACCGGAGGCCTTCTTTGATCTCCGTTCGCATTCTCGGTCGCTCCTTCCGAGAAACACGGGGATGGAGGGACTCCTTGCGCCGGATCAACGAAAGGAAGAGTGCGGACCCGAGGAAGCTGGCCGCGTCTGCCACGATGGCCACAGGCGCGGAAAGGACCTGGATCAACAGGCCGGCCAGTCCTGGACCGGCAAGCTCGGCGCCCGACCGGCTGATCTCGAGCTTCGAGTTTCCTTCGACCAACTGAGTGCGCTCCACCAGCCGCGGCAGATACGACATGTAGGCGACGTCGAAGAACACAGTGAGCGTCCCGTTGAAGAAGGCCACTGCGTACAGCTGCCGCAGCGTGAGCGCATGAAGGGCGTAGGTGACCGGAATCGAGGCGAGCGAAACGGCCCGGCCGAGGTCGGCGGCGATGAGGATCGGGCGCCGCCGCAACCGATCGACCCACACGCCCGCGGGCAAGCCGACGAGCAGGAACGGCAGGT
>DASVPT010000228.1:0-5169 GCA_036389535.1 Actinomycetota bacterium | reverse complement strand
ACGATCTCATCCTGCTCGGGGAGCGCGGACAGGCGAAGACCCGGCTCATCCGGCATCTGGTCGAGCTGCTCGACGAGTTCACGCCGGTCATCGAAGGGTGCGAGGTCAACGACCATCCGTATCGCCCGATCTGCGCGCGGTGCCGCGCACTGGTTCAGGGGGGCGAGGACGACGTCAAGGTCGATTGGCTGCCGCGGGACCGCCGCTACGCCGAGAAGCTCGCCACTCCAGACACCAGCGTCGCCGACCTCATCGGTGACGTGGACCCGATCAGGGTTGCCGAGGGTCGCTATCTCGCGGACGAGCTCACCATCCACTACGGGCTTATTCCCAGGACGAACCGCGGCATCGTCGCCATCAACGAACTGCCCGACCTTCCCGAACGCATCCAGGTGGCGCTGTTCAACATCCTCGAGGAGCGCGACATCCAGATTCGCGGCTACCAGATTCGGCTGCCGCTCGATCTCGTGCTGGTGGCGACGGCGAACCCGGAGGACTACACGCATCGCGGACGAATCGTCTCTCCGCTGAAGGACCGGTTCGGCACGCAGGTCAGAACGCACTACCCCGAGACGCTCGGCGACGAGATCTCGATCATGGAGCAGGAGGCCAAGCAGCCGGCCGGGCGCGGTGAGATCCCCGTCCGCATTCCGGCGTTCATGAAGGAGATCGTGGCGGCGCTCACGGGCGAGCTGCGTCGGTCTCCCCAGATCAACCAGCGAAGCGGCGTTTCGGTCCGGTACTCGATCGGAAATCTCGAGACGCTCGTGGCCAGCGCGGTTCGGAGGGCGGCGCGTTCGGGCGAGCCCGAAGCAGTTCCAAGGTTGGTCGACCTCCCGGCGATCCTGGCCGGCTCTTCGGGGAGGATCGAGTTCGACGCGGTGGAAGAGGGCCGCGAGGAGGACATCCTTCTTCGAGCCCTGCGCGGTTCCGTCCTGGAGGTTTTCCGTCGGCGCCTGGCCGGCTACGACTTCGTCCCGATCCTCTCCAAGTTCGAAGGTGGACTCGCCGTGGAGACGTCCGACCTCACGCCGGCGGCGGATTTCCTCGGGCAGTTCGAAGAGCTGCCGGGCCTCGGGAAGCTGCTCGGCCGCCTTGGCGTCGAGGAGGAAAGCCCCGGCGTCGCGGCGGCAGCCCTCGAGCTCGCCCTGGAAGGATTGCATCTCTCGCGGCGTCTGAATCGCGACGCGGCCGGAAGGGTCGGGGCCTACCGCTACGAAGGGATCACCCGAGCCCGCTGACGGCGAACCCTTCGGCCGATGCCAGGGTCGTTGCTAGGCTCGGACCTCCGTCATGTCGACCATTCATCGGTTCATTGGGTTCGCCATCGTCGCCGGTTTTCTGGTGCTCGCCTTCTGGGGGCTCATCGCGTTCATCGTGAAGCGCGACCCCACCCGATGGTTCTGGCGCCTTCTTGCGGTTCTGCAGGTGGTGCTGATCATCCAGCTGGTCGCCGGGCTCATCCTGCTCCTCACCGGGCACCGGCGAGTCCTGCTCCACTACGCGTATGGCGCGCTCTTCCCGGCGATCGTGCTGGTCGGCGCGCATGTCATCGCCCGAGAGCTGGAGGAGCCGGGCGACGCCTGGCGGGTGTTCGCCATCGCCGCCTTCATTCTGTTCGGCTTGACCCTTCGCGCTCTCACCACGGGCCTCGGGCTTCCCTGAAGTAGAATCCGCCCGTCCGCCCGCCCGCAGGAGGATGGGAATGGCCCGAGACAAGCTGGAGCTGGTCGCCGAGGTCCCGATGTTCTCGGCCTGCACCAAACAGGAGATCAAACGCATCGCCGCGCTGGCGAACCGCGTGGAGGTCCCTGAGGGGAAGATCCTCACCGCCGAGGGCGACCGCGGCAAGGAGTTCTACATCATCGCCGAGGGCGACGCGAAGGTTGTGGTCCGAGGCAACCAGGTCGCGACCCTCGGGCCGGGGGAGTTCTTCGGCGAGACCGCGCTGCTCGATCCGGGGCCGCGCACCGCGAGCGTCATCGCGCAAACTCCAATGGTCGTCTACAAGGTGGAGGGCGAGGACTTCCGCAGCCTCCTGATCGACGTCCCCTTCATCGCGCGAAACATCCTCCGCGGCATCGCCCGAAGGATGCGAGAGCTCACCGAAGCACCGACGCACTAGCCGACGCTTCGTCGAAACGGCGGCGCCGGCCGCCGAGGAGCGCGCCGAAAGGGCAACCGAGTACCCTCGGCTCCGTGCGCGTTCGCTACTCCCGGTGGGACGGAACCCAGGATCCGTTCGGGCCAGATCTCTCCGCCGGCGACCTCCTGGAGGAGATGTCCGAAGACCTGTTGAGCGGCGAGGGCCCGGAGGGCGCGCTGTCCAGGATGATTCGCCGGGGAATGCGCGGCCGGTTCTCGGGGCTCGACGCGCTTCGGTCCCGGCTCCGCCAGGCGAGGCGCCAAGAGCAGGAACGATTGAACCTGGAGGGGCCGCTCCAGGAAGTCCAGGAGCGGCTCAACGAGATCCTCGAGACCGAGCGAACCACGCTGTCGTTCAAGGCCGAAGACGATGCGCGACTTCGCGAGCAGTTCCTCGAATCGCTACCTCCCGATCCGGCCGGCGCCATCGGCGAGCTCAAGGACTACCGGTTCGCCGACCCGACGGCCCAGCAGAAGTTCGACGAGCTTATGAGCTGGCTGCGCGACCAGGTCATGAGCTCGTATTTCCGGAACCTCAGCGAGGGCCTCCGAAACATGTCGCCGGAGGAGCTCAAGCGATTCAAGGACATGCTCGCCGACCTGAATTCCATGATCGGCGCCCGCGACCGGGGCGAGGCGTACGACTTCGAGGGCTTCATGCAGAAGCACGGCGACTTCTTCCCCGATAACCCGAAGTCGCTGGATGAGCTGCTGGAAGGAATGGCGCGAAGGATGGCCGCGCTGTCGCGCCTCATGGCGTCGCTCTCGGACGAGCAGCGCGCCGAGCTCGAGGCACTCGCCCGGCAGGTCCTGGACGACCTCGACCTCGCGTTCGAAGTCGATCGGCTGGCCGGCACGCTGTCGGACCTGTTCCCCGACATGCCATGGGACGACCCGGCGCTGGCCGCGGGCGAGGACGCCATGCCAATGCAGGCGACGGTCGACGCCCTGGAGCGCCTTTCCGACTACGAACAGCTCGATCGGTCGATGCGCGCGGACTACGCCGGCGCTTCGCTGGAGGACGTGGACGAGGACCGGCTCCGGCGAACGCTTGGGGAGGACGCGGCCCGGGACCTCCGGAAGCTGAAAGAGGTGGAGCGGGCGCTCGAGCAGGCCGGACTGGTGACGCGGGCCGGAGGACGGCTCCAGGTGACGCCGCGCGGCGCCCGGAAGCTCGGCGAGCGGGTGCTGATCCGAGTCTTCGAGCGGCTGAAGCGCGACCGCGAGGGCGTTCACGCCGCGCGCCAAGCGGGAGGACTCACCGAACCGACCGGCGCTACTCGGCCATGGACCTTCGGTGAGAGCGGCCAGATCGCGGTTCAGCGAACCGTGTTCAACGCGGTGGTCCGAAACGGGCCTTCACGCAGCCCGAAGATCCGGCCCGACGACTTCGAGCTCATCGACGCCGAGACCAGAACCGAAGCCGCCACCGCGCTGCTGTTGGACCTCTCGTTCTCCATGCCGCTGCGGGGACACTGGATTCCGGCGAAGAAGATGGCCCTGGCCCTGCACGCTTTGATCGAGGGTCGGTATCCGCGGGACAGCCTGTACATGATCGGGTTCTCCGACTACGCGCGGCGAATGCAGCCGGAGGACCTCACCTCCGCGGGATGGGAGCGGGTTTACGGAACCAACATGCAGCACGCGTTCAATCTGGCCGGACGCCTGTTGGCGCAGCACCCGCGTGCCACCAAGCAGGTGATCATGGTCACCGACGGCGAGCCCACCGCTCACCTCGAAGGTGAAGAGGTCTTCTTCTCGTGGCCGCCCGTACCCGAGACCATCCAGCGGACCCTGACCGAAGCGATGCGTCTGGCGAAGGCGGGCGTGACCATCAACGTGTTCATGCTCGAAGACTCACCGGGATTGGCGCGGTTCATGGAGCGACTTGCCCGGCTGACCAGCGGCCGGGTGTTTCAGACGGCCGGCGACGGCCTCGACGAGTTCGTCATTCGGGATTACGTGTCGCGCCGAAGCGCCTAGCTCCCGGCCTGGCCCGCGGCCGGCGCCCGCGAGTCCTTCGCGGACTCAGTGGGTGATGAGCTCGGTGACGTCCAGGTAGTGATAGAGGCTGTGGCGCGTGAAGATGAAGCTTCGGTCGGGGAGCAGCGCGTACTTCGTTCCGAAGTAGAGATTGAAGATGATGCGGAACGTGTTGACGCTGGAGATCGAGTCGAAGAAGGGTGGGTTTTCGACGCCCGGAAGATAGACAGCGTTCATCACGTAGAGCTTTTGCTTCATCTTGTGGATCGTGATTCCGGTGGTGCTGCTTGGCGTCAGCCCGTCGTAGGGACCTTCGTCGGCGACGATCGCGATGACCGGCCTCGACGACACCGGTCCTTTGAGCAGCGTGTTCACCAGTGTCTTCAGCTGTTCGTTGGTCCAGAGAACCTGCTGCAGATAATTCTCCGCGTTGCTCTTGTACAGCGGGCGCGACCGCGGAAAGAGCTTGCGGGATACCGGGTCATTCGAAAGGAACTGGTCCTTGGCGTTGATGAGGAACGGCTCGTGCGGACAAAGGATGTGGACCCATGTGAACTTCGGTCCGCGCATCTTCGGGATGACCGTCCGAAGGATCTTGTACTGCCAGTGCCGGTGTACGTACTCGCCCTCGCGAAACCGTTCCCGTCGAGTGAGCCCGTGCACCTCGGCGTACCGGTTGATGTACTCAGGGCGGTCGTAGTGATAGTTCTTGTCCGCGAACGGGTCGCTCGATGTCGCCTTCCACCACGACCCAAGCTTGATGTAGCGGTATCCCCGGGACTTCAAGAAGCGGGCGACGAGCGGCCGCTTCAGGAGCTTGTACACGGGCCCGAAGTTCATCGGTCCCGATTTACCGGCGAGGTCGTCCAGGTATCGCATGTTGAGCGTGGATGCGACCGAGTGCGATGTCCTCGGGTAGTTGGCGCGGCCACGATCCTGCACCGAAAAACCCTTCTGGCGGAGCCAGTTCAGGACCGGTTCGTTGTCGTGGCCGTAATCAGCTGTGAGCGTCCTCGGGCCCGCGTAGCGGTCGAGCACGAT
>DASVPT010000227.1:0-10548 GCA_036389535.1 Actinomycetota bacterium | reverse complement strand
AGGACGACGACGAAGAAGAGGACGAGTAGGCATGGCACAGGACGACCCCCTCGAGGGCGAGGGTATGGAGAATGAGCCCGAGGACGACGCCGACACCCGGCCGCTCACGGCCGAGGAACGCGACAGCGTCCGGGCAGACATCGAAGACCTCGATGCCATGCGCATCGTCTTCGAGCCACAGGGGGCGAAGGGTGTCGTCATCTCCTGCTCGGAATGCGGAGCCAACCACTTCTACGGCTGGGAGCTCCTGAGAGAGAGCCTCGAGCACATGCTCCAGACCGGCGAGCCTCGGATGCATGAGCCGGCCTATGAGCCTCGCGAGGACGACTACGTCGTCTGGGATTACGGCAAGGGCTACGTCGACGCGCTCGCCGATGCCGGGCTGGACGGGGACTCCCGGCTCGACATCAGGCTCTGCGCGTGGTGCCGGGCGTCGCTGGATCCGAAATCGTCGTTCTGCCCTCAGTGCGGGCGTCCCCTCGCCGTCGTCCGGCTCTACCGGCAGCTGCTCGACCGCGGCGTCGACGAGCACGAAGCCAAAGCCATGCTGGTGCGGTCGGGCTTCGAGCCCTTCTCCTAGCGGCCGCTCGTCTTCGCCGTCTTCGCCGTCTTCTTCCGATTCGTCTCCGGCTCGGCTCCCCGGTCGGGTTCCAGGATGCAGTCCTCGGGAAGCTTGTCCGGGCGGAGGCCTTTGAATGACGGTGCCCGAAGCTTGCCCTGTCCCGTCATCTGAAGGTATTCGACCTCGCAGACCAGCTCGGGCTTGACCCATCTCGCGCCCTTGACCTTGGAGAGCTCGCGGTCCGGGATCGGCGCTTTGTCCAGCGTGATTCCTTTCATGCGGTCCAGAAGGTCGTTGATCGTGCGATCGGTGAAGCCCGTTCCGACCTGGCCGATCCAGATCAGCTTGCCGTCGCGGTAGGCACCCAACAGCAGCGCTCCGAACGACTGTCCCCGCCCGCCCTGTCCCGGCGTACACCCGAGGATCACCGCGTCCTGCGTCTTCAGAATCTTGACCTTGCGCCACTCGTCCGAGCGTTTCCCCGGCAGGTACCGGCTCTCGACCCGCTTGGCGATGATCCCCTCCAGCCCGCGCTGCTCCGCGATGTCATAAAACGTTCGCCCCTCCTTGGGAACGACGATCATCAATCGCAGACCCTTTCCCTCGTGAATGCGCGTGGTGAGGATGTCCCGCCGCTCACGGAGGGGGCGCGCCGTGAGGTCCTGACCATCGATCCAGAGGATGTCGAACGCGACCATCTCCACCGGGATGCGATTTCGGATCCGTTCGATCTCGGCGCCGGACGTGAGGTTCATGCGTTGCTGGAGCAGCTCGAACGAGGTGTTCCCGTCTTCGTCGGTAGCGACGATTTCGCCGTCCACCACGGCGTTGGTCGCAGCGATGTTCCGGTAGACCCGCGCCAGCTCGGGATACGTCTTGGTGTGGTCCCTGCCGGTCCTCGACATGAGCCGGACGTCTTCACCGTCCACATACAGGAGGGTCCGCACGCCGTCCAGCTTCGGCTCGAACCACCAGTCCTTTCCATCGAACGGCTGGTACCCGCCGGTCGCGAGCATCGGCGTGAACGGGGGCGGTTTCGCCGGCGGATGCTCCTCGGACTCCTTCGAGAGCAGCACGAGCCAATCGCGCTCGCCGCGGGTCTTGACCAGGTGGTATTCGCCCTGATGCCGCGCGCCGTGAAGGCGAAAGCTCACCTTTCGGTCCGTCCACTCCACCAGGTCGTAGGTCCCGCGGTCCCAGATCCGGACCTCGCCCGCTCCGTAGTGGCCCTCCGGGATCTTCCCCTCGAAGCCGCCGTACTCCATGGGGTGGTCCTCGGTCTGGACGGCGAGATGTCGTATTCCCTTCTCGAAGGGGAGTCCCTTCGGGACGGCCCACGACACCAGGACTCCGTCTCGCTCCAACCGAAGGTCGTAGTGGAGCCGCGTGGCGTCGTGCCGCTGAATGACGAAGGAGTTGTTCCGCTCCGAAGGTGGACCGCCGGTCGGCTCGGGCGTTGCCTGAAAGTCGCGCATCTTGAGGTACTGCCCGAGCTTGGGATCACGGGACCGGGCGATGACGTCGTCGCTGGTCTCCTTGGCGCGCGGCTTGGCGTTTGCCGCCTGTCGCGGCTTGGTGACCGCCGGCGTGCGCCGAACCTTCCCCTGGGCGACGTCTCGTGGGACCCACGCGCGTCCGGCTTCACCCGCAATCCGATACGACTCGGTGGGGGGTGTTTCATCCTCCGCGGCCACGTCCATGGCCGCCAGCGCCTCGGTCAGGTCCTGAGGTTTGTCCAGGACCGCGCGAAACGGGTCCGTCTTCTTGAGGTGCCGCCATACGGTGGCGATGGTGAAGTTTTGGGGCCGCACCTCCCCCTCTTCGACCTGCTTCCACGACAGCGGCGTGGAGACCGTGGCTCCCTCCTCCGGCCTCACCGAGTAGACCGCGGCGATGTTGGCGCCGACGCGATTCATGTTGTGGTCGATGAAGACCTTGCCGGTCCTGCGTTTGATCTCCCACTCCATCGTCACCCGGCCCGGGTCGACCTTCCAGATGAGCGCTCCGACCTTTCCGACGAAGTCGCGGACCTGGGCGTAGGTGTAGCCCGGAATGAGCGGGACGTAGATCTGCATTCCTGTGGCGCCGGAAGTCTTGGGATACGACTTGAGCCCGAGGCGGTCGCAGGCCACCTTCACCAGTCCGGCCACGGTGAGAACGTCCTGGAACGAGGCGGGAGGGAAGGGGTCGAGGTCGAAGAACAGATAGTCCGGCGTTTCGATGGCGCCGCAATGTGAATGCAGCGGATGGAACTCGATGCATCCGAGGTTGGCGACGAACAGCACTCCCGCCGTGTCGTCCGCCATGAGGTAGTTGATCCGTTCGTTCTTCGCTGGACCCCATCTGCCGTCAGAGGCGGCGCTCTCCACGTTGCAGACTGGCATCCAATCCGGCGTCGTGGGCGGCGCTTCCTTCTCGTAGAAGAAGTGGCCGAAGGCGCCGTTCGGCATGCGCTTCATGGTGAGCGGCCGGTTCTTGAGGAACGGCAGCATCCGAGGCGCGATGTTGTAGTAGTACGCGATGAGGTCGCCCTTGGTGTAGCCCTCCTTGGGCCAGAACACCTTGTCCAGGTTCGAGAGGCGGAGCTCCCGTCCGTCGATCTCGGCCCACCAGTGCTCGCCGTGTCGTTCGACGGGAAGCGCCTTCGGAAATTCCACCGTGAACGCTGGACCCGAGCGTTTCTTGGGCATGGGGTCATCGTAGCCGCGACTTCAACGCCCGCTTCCGAGGGAGTGTCCGACCCCGGCAGTACAATGAAAATCTCCCCGGCAACGCGGGGTTGCTTCATCCCCGGAGGTGCACACCATGCCCAGAACAATGTGGAAAGGGGCCATCTCGTTCGGCCTCGTCTCGATACCGGTCCGTCTCTATCCGGCCACAGAGGAGAAGACGCTTCGGTTCAACCAGCTCCACGACAAGGACCACGGCCGGATCCAGTACAAGCGAACCTGCGCCGTATGTGGCGAGGAAGTCGCGTACGAACACATCGTCAAGGGCTACGAGTACGAGAAGGGCAAGTACGTCGTTCTCGAGGACGAGGACTTCGAGGCCGTGCCGGTTCAATCGAGCCGCGCCATCGACATCGTGCAGTTCGTGGCGCTCGAGGAGATCGACCCGATCTACTTCCAGAAGTCGTACTACCTCGTTCCGGAGGAGACCGGGATCAAGCCCTACAACCTGTTGCGAGAGGCGATGTCCGAGGACGGCCGCGTCGCCGTGGCCAAGGTCGCCATTCGCGAGAAGGAGCACCTGGCGACGCTCCGGTTCAAGGAGAACGTGTTCCTGTTGGAAACCATGTACTGGCCCGACGAGATCCGAGCTGCCGACTTCGAGGAGTTCGACAAGGAAGTCGAGGTGCGTCCGCAGGAAGTGCAGATGGCGCGGAGCCTCATCGAGAACCTGACCGAGGAGTTCAAGCCCGGGGAATTCCGCGACGACTACCGCGAGGCGCTCCTCGGCGTTGTGGAGAAGAAGGTGGCCGGCGAGGAGATCGAGGCGGTGCCCGAGCCCGAAGAGACGCGTGTGGTCGACCTCATGGAGGCCCTGAAGGCGTCCGTGGACGCCACCAAAAAGAAGGCCACATCCGTGGAGACGCCAAAGAAGCGCGCGACCAAAAAGAGCACCGGCCGTCAGCCGGCGCGGGAGAAGAAGCGCGCGGCCTCGTAACAGCCCCGTAACAGCGCTGTGGTATTAGTGCGCGCGTGAAGCTCATCATGGCGGTGATCAAGCCGCACAAGCTGGACGATGTGAAGGAAGCTCTTCGAGAGATCGGCGTGAACGGGCTCACCTCGGTCGAGGCTCAGGGCTTCGGCCGCCAACGTGGACACACCGAGATCTACCGGGGAGCCGAGTATCAGATCGACTTCGTCCCGAAGGTGCAGATCGAGATCATGGCCGACGACGACCAGGTGAAGACCATCGTCGACACGATCCTTTCATCGGCCAGGACCGGCAAGATCGGAGACGGAAAGATCTTCGTTCTGCCGGCCGAGGAGGTCTACCGCATCAGGACCGGGGAGATGGGCCCGGACGCCATCTGAGGCTAGCCCCCAACAAGCGCCACAGAACCGCGAGTCCGATCGGGCCGGCGCCGGCGCCTCTCCGCTGATCGAGGCGACTCGCCAGCAACTGCGCGATCTTGACCGAGCCGCGTTCGAGGGCGAGCGTGGGCGAAGGCTGGCGGCGCGGCGAACAGACGTGGTCGACCGATTGGTCCAGGGCTTGTTCGAGCCCCATATGACCGACACCCTCGCCGTGGCCGCCGTGGGCGGATACGGCCGGCGGGAGCTGACGCCGGGCTCCGACATCGATTTGGCATTCCTCTATCGGGGACGGAACGCCTCCGCAGCTCGCGATGCGTCGTCTGCCGTCCTGTATCCGCTGTGGGACGCTGGATTTCGCGTCAGCTACTCGGTGCGAACCGTCGCCGAATGCCGCCAGGAGGCGCAGGGCCACCTCGATTCGCTCACGGCGTTGCTGAATATTCGGTTTTTGAGCGGGGACCGCGTGCTGGTTGGAGACGCCCGCCGCGAGGCTCGGTCGGTTGCCGAAAAACCGAGGGGTCGGTTCGCCTCAGAGGTGGCACGGTCGCGAGACCAGCGCGCAGCTCGGTTCGGCTCCGTCGGCCGAATGCTGGAACCCGATTTGAAAGAGAGTCTCGGGGGGCAGCGAGATGCTCAGGTCATCGGGTGGTTCGGTGCCGTGCTGGGCGAACCAGCAGACGCCGATCTCTCCGACGAACGGGCCCCCCTGGACACGCTTCAGCGGATCGGGGTGCTCTCGAAGAATGAGGCGGCTTCCGTCGAGGTCGTTCTCGATCTGCTTCTCCTCTCGCGGACGGCGCTCCATCGGGCGTCGCGCGGACCCGCGAATCGACTCGTGTCGGAGCACCAGGACGCGGTCGCGGCCCTTCTCGGCGTTCGCGGCGAAGACGCCTGGGAACCTCGAGACGCGCTCATGAGGGATCTGATCGTCGCGGCGCGACGGTTGGAGCGGATCGCCGATGGAATCACCGAGAGAGTGGGCCGTCTGGCGGCGAAGCGGGCGCCGTCAACCGTCCCGGTCCGTCGTGACGTTGGGTTCGAGGCGTCCGCGATGGAGGCGTTCGCGCAAGTCGCGGAGAGCCGCGGTGAGATCTCGCCGGACGATCGTGACTGGCTCGAAGACGAAGCTTCGCGTCATGGAACTTTGGAATGGTCGCCGCGGGTCCTCGCTGCGTTTCTTCGGATCCTTCGAAGTGGGTCATCGGGATCTCGGGCGCTCGAGGACATGGAATCGCTCGAGCTTCTGTGGCGATTCATTGACGAGTGGGGTTCGGTTCGGGGAAGACCGCAGCGCGACCCGTACCACCGGCTTCCGGTCGACGTGCACCTTCTCACCACCTGCGCGGAGGTGGCGCGGCTGCTCGTGACACCCGACGAACCGTTCGCGACGGAAGCGGTTGGCCTAGTCGGGAACGACGAGGCTGTGTTGCTCGGCGCCTTTCTCCACGACATCGGGAAGGTCGGCAGGGGATCGCATGTCCTCGTCGGCGCGGAGATGGCCGACCGCGCCGTGATGCGGATGGGCGTGTCAGATGACGTCCGCGATACCGTGCAGTTCCTGGTTCGGGAGCATCTCCTCCTGTCGGACACCGCCACTCGACGGGACCTTCAGGACGAGGATCTGGTGCTCCATGTCGCCGCCAGGGTCGGCGACGCTCGCCGCCTCGCCATGCTCTATCTCCTCACAGTTGCGGACGCCGTTTCGACCGGTCCGTCCGCGTCGACCCCGTGGCGCATGACGCTGATCCGAGAGCTCGTGGCGAAGGTCAATCGGGCGTTCGAACGCGGGCTGATGGATCGAGATCGCGCAGATCGCTTGACCCGAGCCGAATCGGCGTTCAGGCACGCGCTCGAGGGTGGTGCGGCCGGCCCGGAAACCATCGAGGCGTTTCTGGAGGCCGTGCCCCCCGCCTATCTCCTGACCGTCGACCCTTCGGACGCGGCGTCGCATCTCCGTCTGGTGACGCCGCCCCCGGCTTCCGGCGACGTGAGGATGGCAATCCTTCCCGGCAGATACTCGGGCAGCGCCACGCTCTCCGTGGGGACTCGAGACCGGGCCGGCCTGCTCGCGACCATCACCGGAGCGCTGACTCTGTCCGGCCTCTCGATCCACAGCGCCAACGCGTTCACGACGGAAGATGGCGTCGCTCTCGACGTCTTCGAGGTTCGCAGCGCCTTCGAGGAGGAGGAGATCTCCGAGGAACGCTGGGAGCGATTCCGCGCGCGGCTCGAGGGCGGCCCAGACGTTCGGGAACTCGACGCGGCGATCCGCACGCTCCGCGCCCACTACCGTGATCCGCCGCGCGACGTGCCTGTGGAGGTACGCCTGGACGAAACCGCGTCCGACTTTTACACGGTGGTCGAGGTCCACGGGCCCGATCGCCTGGGTTTGCTGTTCGACCTGGCCAGGACGTTCTCGGAGAACCGGACCGACGTGCATTCGGCCAAGGTCGCCACGTACGGCCCGCGAGTCGTGGATGTTTTTTACGTGACCGACGAAACAGGGCTCAAGCTGACAGATCCGATTCGTCTCGAACAGCTCGTTCAGGCGCTGTCTCGAGTGACGGCGTAGACATGGGGGAGTCGAAAGGGTCCTGTCCAGTCGATGGGATCAGACGGCGCAGACGTTCGGCGAACAGAGGGCCAGCACCCCGCTCCTCGTGCTTGAAGTAGCAATACACGTCCCGGCCGTCTGCAAGGACCTTGGCGATCCCCGCCGCTCGAGCGCCGAGCTCCTCGGCCGTGTAGTCGGTCTTCCGGAGCCGGAGGTACGCGAACGGCTCTGCGGTGAGCTCCGTTGGAGCCTCCTGCTCGTCTGTCTCAGCCACGCACCATGCGGCGTGCTGCGAGGCAAGGATCTCCTTTGCCGCTTCCCAGGAGGGGTGTCGGAACTCGAAGGCGTATCGGAAGGTTGGAGGAAGATACGAAAGGAACGCCTCGAGCAGCCCTCGGTCAAAGGCAAGTGTCGGCGGGCACTGAAACAAGACGACGCCGAGCTTGGAACCCAGACCCTTGGCCCGCTCGATGAAGTCGGCGACGGCCGCGTCTGCTTCGGCGAGCCGGAGCCAGTGGGTGATGCGTTGGTGCGCCTTCAGAGTGAAGCGGAAACTCTCCGGCGTCGCGCCTTGCCACGTCGTGAGGGTTCGTTCTGTTGGCTGTCGGCGATACGTGTAGTTGATCTCGACCGAATTGAACCTGGTCGCATAGTAGGAAAGCATTTTCGGGGGCTTGATGTCGGCTGGATAGAACGGGCCGCGCCATTCGTCGTACGCGAAGCCCGACGTCCCGAGATAGAGGGTTCCGGACACGGCTCGATTGTCCCATCGAGCGTTCGCCGTCCGGCCGGCAGCTTCGATAATGCTCTGAGCGATGGTGGAGAAGGTCCAATTCGAGGAGGGTGGCCGGCGGCTCTCTGCCCTATGGAACAAGCCGGAGAACCCCACCGCAGTGGTGGTGCTGGCGCACGGTGCCGGCAACGGCATGAAGAACCCGCTTTTCGACGGGATCAGCCGCGGATTCGAAGAGAACAATGTGGCGACTTTTCGATTCAATTTCCCCTTCACCGAGGAGGGGCGCCGCGGTCCCGATCGCCCGCCCGTTCTCATGGCCGCGTGGCGAGCTGCGCTGGAGGTTGCCGAACAGCGAGCCGCCGGCAGGCCACTGGTCGCGGCGGGAAAGTCGCTCGGAGGCAGGATGGCATCGATGGTGGCGGCCGAAGACGGCGACGTGTTCCCTGCGACGAGCCTCGTGTTCTTCGGGTATCCGCTCCACGCGCCCGGAAGGATCGACCGGCCGAGGGACGCGCACCTGCCCGAAGTGAGGGTGCCCATGCTCTTCATCCAAGGCGACGCGGACCCGCTCGCTCGGTTCGATCTGGTCGAGTCGCTCGTGGACCGACTGAAACCGCGGGCGCGCCTCCATCGCGTGGAGGGCGGGGACCACTCGTTTCGTGTTCGAAGGACGAAGCGCCCGGACACCGAAATCGGGCGAGACCTTGCGGCGGTGGCGACGGGCTTCATCACCGACATCGACGGAGCCCGATAGCGTTGCCCAGGCGTCACGATTCCGCCAGGGAAAGGGCGTCACCGCCAGACGCGCCGCGGCCGTTTGGAGGAGCGGCGCCGGACTGGGCCTCGGTCGAAGGATTCCGAGTGCACGGCGTCTCGGGGCCGACAGGGAAGAAGACCTATCGATGTCCCGGCTGCCAGCAGCTGATCCGTCCCGGCACGCCGCACTTGGTCGTCGTCGCAGCCGGCGATTCCGAAGGACGCCGTCACTGGCACACGCCTTGCTGGCGTGTGGAGCTCCGGCGCCTCGGGCACCGAGTGTGACCGGGAATCTTCGCTAAAGCATCCAGAGCTGTTCGCCAGGAGCCGGCTTCCGCTCCGGTCTGATTCGGCGGGCGTTCACCGGACCCGAAGCGCCGACACCGAACTGCCGAGCCAGCTCACGCACGCGACCGGCGATCTCTTCCTGGTACGCCTTTGGCGCATAGGCCGAACGCGGGTAGAGCCGTTTATACCGATCGACCAGGTCGGGGTGGTTCTCGGACAGCCACTTCATGAACCACTCGCGAGCTCCCGTCCGAAGGTGCAAAACGATCGGTGAGACGTGCGTCGCGCCGGCGTCGGCGATGGCCTGGACGGTCGCGGCGAGCTGCCGCGGCGAGTCGGTTAAGAAGGGGAGGATCGGAGCCATCAGGACACCGCAGGGGATCCCGGCCTCGTTCAATGTTCGGCACACCTCAAGCCGCTTCTGCGGGTTGGGGGTTCCGGGCTCGACCGCCCTCCACAACTCCCGATCCACGAAGCCGACGGAGACGTTCGTCCCCACGTCGGCAACGGCTGCGCACTGTTGGAGCAGGTCGATGTCGCGCAGGATCAGCGATCCCTTGGTCAGGATGGAGAACGGGTTCTCGAAGTCGCGAAGCGCCGAGAGGATCCCGCGCATCAGTCGGTATCTCCCCTCGGCGCGCTGATACGGGTCGACGTTGGTCCCCATCGCGATGTGCTCGCCCCTCCACGACTTCGCCCCGAGCTCCTTTCGCAGGCGATCTTCCGCGTTGACCTTCACGACGATCTGGGTGTTGAAGTCCTCGCCGTAATCGAAGTCGAGATACGTGTGCGTGTTCCTGGCGAAGCAGTAGGAACAGGAATGACTACATCCCCTGTACGGGTTGATCGTCCAACGGAATGGGACGCGCGAAACTTCCGGAACGCGGTTGATGATCGACTTCGCCTGGATCTCGTAGAACGTGATCCCGCGAAACCCGGGCGTGTCGAACGTTCGCACGACCGCGCCCTGATCGAAAAGGGGCGCCGTCAATCGGTCCGGCCTCACTGGGTCGACGAGCTTCAGGTTGTCCCAACGCACAGGCGTGTAATTCTAAGGATGTGATCTGACACCGTGGATTCGGATCACCGCTCCCCCCGGGCGTATGATGTTGTCGTACGGAGGGGAGCAATGGACGTTCGCGTTTCGATGCGCCAACAGGAGGACGGGCGGTGGGTGGCGGCGATTGCCGAAGGCGAGCCCGTCCCGAGCGTCCTCGCCAAGGGCCCTTCGAAGGAAGAGTGCCTGGCTCGGCTCCGGCGAGCCCTGGAGCGGAGCCTCACCGAAGGGCAGCAAGACGGTACTCCGGCTCTTCTGGTTGAACTGGTTCCTCGCCTCGCCGGCGTCGCTGAAGCTGCGCAGATCATCGGATGGGACAAACGGAGGGTGATCACCTATATCGACCGCGGTCGGTTTCCAGAACCGCTTCAATCGCTTGCGTCCGGGCGGGTCTGGTCGCGCGCCTCAATCGAGGAATTCGCTCGAGCTTGGCACGCCCGCCAATCGCGGCGGCGGAGAGTAGTCCGCGCGTCGGAGCCAGACCCGTCGGAGCCAGACCCGTCGGAGCACGGCGCCCCCTAGGAGCCATAACCTACCTGTGGGTATACTTCG
>DASVPT010000226.1:0-4062 GCA_036389535.1 Actinomycetota bacterium | reverse complement strand
GCTTCCGATCGCGGAGCGCTGACCGGTCAGCAGGTCTTCGATCTGGTAATAGTAGGTCTGGCCCGTCTGGACCTGAGCCACCGCCATCTGGGCGGTGTCGACGCCGCCGACGACCGGGCTGACGCTCGCGGTCAGCGCGCCGGGGCTGGTGCCGTAATGGACGACGCCTGAGACCGGCTGCTTCGCGCTCCAGGCGAAGACCGCCCGGAAACCGGTCTTGGTGGCGAACGCCATGGTCCGGGTGAAGACCGAGTCGTCGGCCATGGCAAGAGAGGGCGTGAGCAGGGCCACGACCAGGATCAGCCCAAAAAGGGATCTCAACTTGTTCATCGTTCCTCCTCCTTGAAAGAGAGAATCGCAGCCAGGGAAGCAGGACTCCGAGAACGAGTAGTAGTGCTGCTAGTCAGGCTGCCGTCACAGGTTAACCTCTTCGGGGAGGCGGACGGCAGGAGGAAGGACCCTCAGAGGGCGTGGGGGAAATCCCTCAGGGCGCAGGCGGGCCCCGGGAGTGAGTAGCTCCCGGGGCCCTTTCACGACTCGACGACGGAGATCAGTAGTCGATGCTGCCGACGGCGGTGATCTCGAAGGCTCCGGTGATCAGGTTCTGCTGCACCGCGAAGCCGACGCTGCCGCTCGCCGCCTCGAACCGGCCCGTGCCGCCGGCGAAGCGGAAGACTCCGGTGCCGATGCCGGTGGTGAGGTCCAGCGACGCTTCCGTGATCTGGCCCTGGAGTTCATCGCCGTTGGCCGCCGTGAACGTGGCCGCCCCGCTGACCAGGACCCGATTGGGGTTGTCCGGATCAGGGGCGAAGGTGAGCGTTCCGGCCTCGGTGAACAGGCCGAGGTGGGTCGCCCTCCCCGTGGCCTGGATGACGCCCTCGATCACAGTGCCCGAGCCGCTCAAATGAAACGGGCGCTCGACAGCTTCCGCGGGGCGAGACCCCAGCAGCGGGAGGACGGCCAGCATGAGGACGAGTATGGTGAGATAACGTTTCATCGGAATTCTCCTTTCGTTGCGCGTTCGTAGCATCTTTACAGTCAAGTTGATTTCGGCCACTGGAGTTGATCAGCAGGCTCGCTGCGTCGTCCCGGGCCGCGGGCGTCGGTTGTGCGCCCCGGGGAGATGAACGAAAGGAGACCCGAAAGTCCCTCACCGTTGCCGCACCAGGCGAACCCCGCAAGGCAGCATCGCCAGAGACACCTGGACAGGATGACCTGCCGTGTGCTAGCGTCTCTTTCGTAGCTGCAACAAAACAATCCTCAAGCACCACCAGGCCAGCAGCTTTGCCGGGTAAGGAAGGAGCGGGCTCCATGATCGACTATACGGACGAGAAAGAGATCGAGGCGAGATACCAGAACCTGTTTGGGCGGGTTGCCGGTTACCTACCCAGGAATCGGGAGTCCGTGGATGAGTGGCAGAGAAACCTGAAGCGAGAGATCGCGGAGGTAAGAGCGAAGGAAGGGAAGAGGAAATACAGCCGGTCGGTCGCAGAGCTGGCGAGACTGATCGAATTGAACGGGATCGTCCGGATGTACGTGGACCTGATGATCCACCAGGTGCCCCCAAAGCATAAGCAGCACATCGAGAACATCGAGGAGCTGCTGGAGGCGTTGAACCACATCATCACGACGGCGCCGCTCTACAATCCCAACCCTGACGACCAGAACTTCTTCCCGATGTCTTCCCTGTTCACGTACATGATGATGACGCCGGCCGGCGAGGCCGCCTTCCGGAACACGGAGTTCAACGGGGCGATCCGCAACATCCTCAAGGAGTGGTGCGGCTTCCTGGACAGCGACAAGAGTCTGTACGTCCTGAACACGGGCGAATATGGATGGTTGTCCCCACCAGCCTATAAGCAGAACAAGCTGTACGAGTTCGTCATCCCCGATCCCTCCGCGCCCCACTGGGGTTGGGAATCCTTTAATGCCTATTTCCATCGCCAGATCAAAGCCGAGGCCCGTCCGATCGATAAGCCCCATGATCCCAAGGTGATTGTCTCCGCCAACGATGGAACGGTGTACAAGATTGCGCGCGACGTCAAGGCGCTGGACAAGTTCTGGCTCAAGGGGCAGCCATACTCGCTGGTGAACATGTTGAACAACAGCGAGTACCTCGACAGGTTCATCGGCGGCGACGTGTTCCAGTCTTTCCTGAGCGGTGCGGACTATCACCGCTGGCGGGCGCCCATCGCGGGCGTCGTCCGCTACGCGCAAGTCGTGGATGGATTGATGTTCAGCGATGCCGAGTCCGCCGGAGTCGATCCGACCGCGGGCACGTATTCTCAAGGCTACGAGGCTTCCGTGAACACCCGCGGGCTGGTGTTCATCGAGAGCGAGGATCCCGTCGTCGGCATGGTCTGCGTCATGCCCATCGGGATCACCGAGATCTCCTCGGTAACCATCGAGGTCGGAGTCGGAGATCAGGTCGAGAAGGGGGACGAGCTGGGATACTTCAGTTACGGTGGCTCGACGATGTGCCTGGTGTTCCAACGGGGCGCCATCGATCACTTGACCGTTCACCAGCCGCCGCCCGGCAGCAATCCGGACGACGGCCCGCCGATCAAGGTGAACGCGCAGATCGCCATAGCGAGATAACCCTACGCGGCGGCTCGCCTACCACCAAGGGACAGCAGGGACGGCAAGGACAGCAAGGACGGCGAGGAGGAGGTTCTTCGTGTGTCCCTGGTGTCCTTGAGGTCCTTGCTGTCCTTGAGGTCTTCAGGCCAACGGCAGCCGAATCGCAAACACCGCCCCGCCGCCCGCGCCGTTATCCGCCGAGACCGAGCCTCCGTAGCCCTCGACGATAGCCTTGACGATGGCGAGCCCTAGACCGGCGTGGTCGCGCCGGGCGTGGGGGTCGTTGGGCCGGTAGGAGAAGAAGCGGTCGAAGACGCGGCCGAGGTGCTCCGGCGGGATGCCCGGTCCCTGGTCGGCGACGCGCAGCACGGCGTCGGCGCCTTCGCGCGCCAGGCTCACCTTCACGGCCGAGCCGCAGGGGGCGAAGGAGAGGGCGTTGTCGAGCACGTTCTCGCAAGCCTGCGCCAGCCGGTCCGGCGAGGTGAGGACAGTGAGCGGCTCGTCCGGCGCGTCGAGCAGGAAGCAGACGCCGCCGTCGGCGACGCGGCGGCGGAAGCCCTCGACCAGGCCGGCGAGGAACGGACCGAGGACCACCGGCACCCGCGCTTCGGCGTCGATCTGCGAGTCGATCTGGGTGATCTCGCGCACGGCGGAGAGCAGCTTCTGCAGGCGCGCCACTTCGGCCTCTACCATCAGCAGGAAGCGCCGGCGGTCGGCGGGCGACTCGCTTTCGGCCAGCATTTCGGTGGCGGTGCGGATCGAGGCCAGGGGGTTCTTGAACTCATGCGACACGTCGGCGGCGAAGGACTCGATGAAGCTGACGTGATCGCCCAGCCGCCGCGACTGCTCGGCCAGCGCGCGCGCGAGGTCGCCGATCTCGTCCAGCCGCTTCGAGCTGGTGAAGCGTCCCTTGAGACGGCCCCGGCGGTCGAGCAGCTCGTTGGTCTCGCGGCGCAGGCGCCGCAAGGGCCGCGCGATGGTGCCGGAGACGAAGAGGGAGAGCACAATGGCCACCAGCACCGAGGCGAGGAAGGCCTGGAACACGGCGAGCCGCACCTCGTACAGATCGCGCAGCAGGCGCAGGGTCGATTGCGACACCTGCACGGCGCCGACCACCTCTCCGCCGCTGTGGATGGGAATGGCGCTGTAGAGGGTGACCGAGCGCTGGCCGGGCGACTTGCGAGTGGCGGCGCCGTAGCGGCCGGCGAGGGCCGCGGCAACGCCGAGGTCCGCCGGCGGCGGGGGCGAGCCCCGGAGGTCGGAGACCTCGGCTTCCGGCTCGCCGCGGCCGAGCAGACGGTTGAGCAACGCGAAGGCGCCCGCGCCCAGCCGGTAGAGCCAGTTGGCGCGCACGGTGGTGGGCCGCGAGAGCGAAACGTTTTCATCCGGCTCGCGGCGGGGGCCGAGGCGGCCCGAATCAGCGATCACTTTTCCCTGGGCGTCGAAGACGCGCAGGCGCGCCCGCGTGCGCTGGCCTAATTC
>DASVPT010000225.1:0-6579 GCA_036389535.1 Actinomycetota bacterium | reverse complement strand
CGCTGGGCGCGGCCGAGGATCCCGCCGATGATCTCGTCGAGCTCCGGGCTGGGCCGGAGCAGCAGGCGTGCGTGCAAGGTCCGGCAGGTGACCTCCATCACGGCGCCTCCCTCAGGGACATAGCGTAGTTTGCGTGCCATGCCCTGCTAAGACGGAAAAATTCCGCCGGATCTTGCAAACGCCCGATTTACGGGCCTTTGTGAGGCGCAGCTTGGGACATTTCGATGCTTCTAGAAGAATCGTCGTGCCGGGTAGGATCGCGCCCAGGAGAGTTCTGCGGCCTTCCAGGAGGTGCTCCAGGATGTAGCGCGTCAGCGGACAGAGAGATAGGTGCCAGCCTCTCAGTCAAGAGTCCGCCCAGATGGAGAAGGAGCGGCTGTGGGCCGCCGAGGTGTAGTGGGCCCTCACCTCCCGGGCCCTCCTCTTCCAGAAGAAGAGGAGGGAGAGCAGCAGGATTCTTCGATCCCGGGTTCCCCTCTCTCCCCTCTGGCAGTGTCGGTGATCAACAGGGGCAGCCGACCGCGCAGCCGTTGCAGCACCGGTTGTTCAACCCGCACCAGTATTCGTGACTCGGGCAACACCTTGTGCCGCACAGGGTGCCGTCGCATTCCTGCCAACCCGAGGCGGGCACGATCTCGCCGAACGCCGGCTGGAACAACGGCTCCGTACAAGCCGGGGCGGACAAGGCCTCACCGGACGCCGCCATCACCAGCGGTTCCGCGACCGGGATTTGCTGCGCACCGCGATCTGTTTCGACCTGACCGTATGCCACTGAGAAGCTCACGAGCATTCCGCACGCTGCAATCCCAATCGCCCAGCCCAGTCTCCGTAGGATCGACATAGTTCAGCCTCCTTGTGGTGTCTGCGGGTCCTTAGCAGTTTTCACAGCTCCCATGGTCTTAGGAACTACATTCCGGCTAAGATAGAAAGCAGCATCCGTGCCATTTACAACGCTACGGGCTGAGGATAGGGTCGCGTACTTTTCCGCCGCAATGGTCGACAAGGAAGAGAGGGGTGTCCCGGCGCGTCGGTCGCTGCAATGAGGCGTCCGAAGTTGACGATCGCCACCTCGAAGATACGCCTCGCCCGGCCCAGGACTCCTACGATGAGGTCGTTCATCTCGGAGCTGGGTCGCAGCAGGAAGCGGCTGTGGACAGTCCGGCAGGTGACCTCGACCAGGACCCCTCCTTCGGGTATGAAGCGCAGGGGGCGTGCGCCTGAAGTCGCTGTCGGAAGCGTTCAGCCTCTCAGCAGGCCGCCGGGGCCTTCTTCGGGTCTTTGGAACGTGGTACGATCCCGGCCGTTGGCCCTTCTCAACGATCGCTTCATCCGATGGAGGTGCTCATGCGCTTGGCCCTTCGAAACGTCCTTGCGATCGCCATGCTCTTGTGTGCAGCCACGCTCGTCGCGCAGTCAACCACGGGCACCCTCGTCGGCACCGTCACGTCCGATGGCAAACCCCTGCCGGGAGTCACGGTCACCGTCACCTCCCCCGCCCTGCAGGGGAGCCGAACGGCGGTGACCGGCGACGCCGGCGGCTACCACTTCCCCGCCCTTCCCCCCGGCGACTACACGGTGACCTTCGATCTCGAGGGCATGCAGAAAATCGAGAAGAGTGCCGTCGTCGGCCTCAGCCAGACGGCCCGTGCCGACGCCGAGATGACCCTCACCAGCCTGGCCCAAGAGATCACGGTCACGGCGTCGGCGCCGCCAGCGGTCGAAACGACCGAGATCGCGGCGAACTTCAACGTCGAGACCGTCAACGAGCTCCCCACCGGCCGGACGATCGACGACATCGTGGCTCTCGCGCCGGGGGTGACGGAGGCGGGGCCGAACGACCAGATCACGATCTCGGGGTCGATGTCCTTCGAGAGCCTCTTCCTGGTGAACGGCGTGGTGGTGAACGAGAACGTCCGCGGACAGCCGAACCCGCTCTACATCGAGGACGCGGTGCAGGAGACCACGGTTCTCACCGGCGGGGTCTCGGCGGAGTTCGGCCGCTTCACCGGCGGTGTGGTCAGCACCGTGACCAAGTCGGGAGGCAACGAGTTCTCCGGGTCGTTCCGCGATTCATTCACCAACGACGCCTGGACGGAGAAGTCGGACTTCCCCGCCCAGCTCGACCCCATCGACGACACCAACAGCGTCTACGAGGGAACCTTGGGCGGGCGGATCATCCGCGACCGCCTCTGGTTTTTCGCGGCCGCGCGGTCGGAAGAGCGCGCGACCGGCGCCCAGACCTTCGACACCAACATCCCCTACGCCACCACGCGGGACGACCGGCGGCTCGAGGGCAAGCTCACTGGGCGGCTCACGGACAAGCACACGCTCGTCGCGTCCTACATCGACAGCGACCTCGAGCGGGGCAACTTCGTCACCTCCGGCCGCATCGTCGACCTGCGCAGCCTCTCGTTCCGCGACGACCTCCGCGAGCTCCGTTCCCTGCACTACAACGGCATCCTCACGGACCGCCTCCTCCTCGAGGGCCAGTACAGCAAGATGGAGCACGCGTTCGCCCTCGGCGCCAACACCCGCGACTTGATCGAGGGCACGTTGCTGCTCGACGCCAACACCGGCCAGCGGGGGTGGTCGCCGACCTTCTGCGGCAGGCCGTGCGGGTTCAAGGAGCGGAACAACGAGAGCTGGCTGGGAAAGGCGTCCTATTTCCTCAGCACTCGGCCGACCGGCAACCACAGCCTCGTCGGCGGCTTCGAGGAGTTCCATCAGAAGCGCAACGAGAACAACTTCCAGTCCGGCAGCGATCTTCGCATCCACGGCAATTTCATCTATTTCGGACAGGATGTCTTCTTCGGCGTGGATCCAGACTCCAGCGAGATCGAGTGGGATCCCGTTCCCGCGCTGTCGAAAACTTCCGACTTCGCCACGCGCTCGTGGTTCGTCAACGACAAATGGGAGCTGAACGACCACTGGAGCTTCAACGTGGGGGTGCGCTACGACAAGTCGTTCGGCACCGACCAGGCCGGGAACAAGACCGTCGACGACAGCGCTTTCAGCCCGCGCCTGGCGGCACGCTACGACCTGCGCGGCGACGGCAAGCACAACTTCAGCGCCACCTATGGCCGTTATGTCTCGAAAGTCGATCAAGGACCTGCCGACAACACCGCCACCGCGGGCCGCTATGCCTCCTACTACTGGGATTACAGGGGCCCAGCCATCAACCCGATCGGAACGCCGCGCGACCAGCTCCTCTCGACCCCCGAGGTCATCCGCCAGGTCTTCAACTGGTTCAACTCCGTCGGCGGCACGTCGAATCGGGACCCCAACCTCCTCACCAGCGCTCACATCCCTGGAGTCACCCTGCGTTTCGACGGGCCGCTCGCGGCGCCGTTCATGGATGAATACACCTTGGGCTACGGCGTGACGTTCGGGGGCGGCGGCTATTTGCGCGCCGATTACATCGACCGCACCTGGGGAGACTTCTACGTCGTGCGGCGGAACCTGCAGACCGGCAGGGCGACGGATCCGGACGGCGACGAGTTCGACCAGGGAGTGATCGGGAACAGCGATGACAACCTGAGCCGCGACTACCGCGCGATCCAGCTCCAGGGCCGCTATCGACCCCTGGAACGACTATCGATCGGCGGCAACTATACCTGGTCGAAGTTGCGCGGCAACGTCGAGGGGGAGACTCCGAGCTTCGCCACCAGCCTGGACAACGATCCCTTGATCAACCAGCCCGAATACCGGGGTTTCGCGCAGACCAACCCCGTCGGCGATCTCGGTCCGGACATGCGCCACCGCGCCAACATCTGGGCGCAATACGACCTGCCGACACGGGCGGGGGACTTCAACTTCACGCTGCTCGAGCGGTATCACTCGGCCCTGCCCTACTCGGCCGTCGGCACGATCGACGTGCGGAGGGGAACGTCGACGGGGCCCGCCAACGGCGTGGTGAACCCCGGCTACGTGACTGCGCCTTCCTCGGTGACCTACTTCTTCAGCGACCGCGGCGAGTTCCGCCTCGACGACATCACCTCGACCGACCTGGGCGTGAACTGGTATGCGCCGCCGCTGCGCGGCGTGCGCTTCTTCGTCGAGGGCGACATCCTGAACCTGTTCAACCAGCAGGGATTGGAAGACCCGGACTTCGTCGACAAGACCGTGCTCACCCGCCGCCAGACGACGTGCCTCCAGACGGGCACGAACGAACGCTGCCTGGCCTTCAACCCGCTGGCCGGCGACGTGCCGCGGGAGGGCGTGCACTGGCAGAAGGGACCGAGGTTCGGGCAGCCCACGGCGGCGGACGCCTACCAGCTCCCCCGCACCTACCGGATCTCGCTCGGCTTGAGGTTTTAGCGAGCTGAGTCGTCCTGCCGCGCCGCGCGCTGACGCCAGCGCGCGGCGCCACGCCGGTCCTCGAACGCCTCCAGGGTCCTCGCCGCCAGGAGGAAGGCGCCGCGGTGCGGGTTGCTCTGCGCCATCTGCTCGAGCAGCTCGTTCGCCTCCGCGCTCCTGCCCTGGATCATGAGGATCACCGCCAGATTGGCGTAGGCCTGCAGGTGCTGCGGGAACGCCGCGATCTCACGCCGGTAGGCGGCAGCCGCCTCCTCCGGCCGATCGAGGCGCGCCAGCAGGTCGCCGCGCAGATAGTCCGCTCCCTGCAGCCGCCCGACACCGAGCTCCGCCGCGCGTTGCTCCGCCTCTTGGACCGTCCGCAGCGCCCGTTCGATCTTGCCGGCGGTCCGCTCGACGTCGGCGAGCAACAGCAACGTCGCCGGCTGGCGGTCGCCGCTCTGAAGGGCGGACCTCACGTGCTCCTCCGCGGCGTCGAAGCGTCCCTCTTCGAGATCGACCCGGGCGAGGAGCTCGTTCGCTTCGCGGGGATGGGTCGTGAGGGCGAGGCGGGCATGGGTTGCGGCCGCGGCAGTATCGCCGATACCGCCGTGCTTGAGATAGGCGAAGCCCAGGGCGAGCGCGAGATCCGGCGAGAAGCGCTCGGCGTGAGCGATCGCCGACCGATAGGCCTCGATCGCTTCGTCGTAGCGGCCGGATTCCACCAGGACCTCTCCCAGCTTCGACCACACGTCCATGAGCTTCGGGTTCTCTTGCAGCAGGCTCCTCAAGGCCGCGATCGCCTCATCCAACCGGCGCTCGTCCGCGAAGCGGAACGCCGCCTTGATGCGAGCGAGGTTCTTGACCTCGTCGCGCGGGTTCGGCAGCGGCCCGGCGCCGCGCTCGCGCGGCGTTCCCACGTATCCCAGAGCGGCCAGCTTCCTGGCCTCCTCCGGGTCGATCTCGCCGATCGTTACGGCCGTTGCGGGATAGGCCTGCATCTCCTGTCGCAGCCGTGACGCCGCCCGGCGCTCGATCGTGATCAGATTCCTGGCTTCACCGGGATCGCGCTCGAGGTCGTAGAGCTCGGGACTGGGCGCTTCGATGTAGTGATAGCGGCCGTCGATCAGCGACCGCAGCTCGCTCCAGCCGAGGTGAATGCGCGGGTAGAGCGTCTCGGAGTAGATGGGCCGAGCCTCGCCTCCAGCGTCGAACCACGAAGCCGGGCGCGAAGGCAGGTCGATTCCCACCAGGCGCAGCACCGTGCCGAAGAGATGCGACAGAGGCGTGGGCCGGCTGATCGAATCGGCCTGGTGCGAGCCCGGCAGCTTGACCAGGAGCGGAACCCACAGCGCCTCGCGATACAGCAGGATCCCATGCTGGTCTTCGCCGTGGTCCCACAAGCCCTCGCCGTGATCCGAGGTGAAGATGATGATCGCGGGATCGTAGAGCCCGGAAGCCTTGAGCGACCGGACCAGCTCGCCGACGATGGCATCCGCAGCGGCGATCTCGCCGTCGTAGGCAGACGGGTAGCGGCTCTTGAACGGCTCGGGTGGCTCGTAGGGAGCGTGCGGCTCGTAGAGATGGAGGAAGAAAAAGAAAGGCTGCTCGCGGTGTCCCAGGATCCATGGCAGCGCGTGCTTGAGCGTCTCCCTGCCCGGGCGCTGGTGCTCGCTCATCGCGCCCGCCGTCGCGACGGCGATCGAGTCTTCGTAGAGCTCGAAGCCGTCATCGATCCCGGTGTCGGAGCGCAGAACGTAGGACGACACGGCGGCGCCCGTTGCATAGCCTCGCTCGCGCAGCTCCTCGGCGAGAGTTCTGAACCTCGCTCCTTCGAATCGGTAGCCGATGTTGTTCCGCACGCCGTTCTCGGTGGGCAGCGACCCGGTGAACATCGAGGCGTGCGAAGGAAGCGTCATCGGGCAATGGCTGTAGACGCGCTCGAAGAGGACGGAGTCGCGCCGCAGCCCGTCGATGTTGGGGGTTTCGACTTTGCTGTAACCGTAAGCCGGGAGGTGGTCCGCGCGCAGGGTATCGACCGTGATGAGGATCACCGGCGCGCCCGGAAAGCGTCCAGGCGAGGCGTCGCGTCCGGGGGAGGCGTCGCGCCCGCAGGCGGCTGCCAGAAGCGCCGCGGCCATCACCGTGCCACGGAGGCTAATCACGAGTGCCGAGGATCACATCGGCGATGCGATCCACCGTCGGTCCGAGGAAGTTGTCGTTCCGGTTCGTGAGCATGATGATCGTGAGCCGCTTGTCCGGGTAGCGGGCCAGGTACGTGCTGAA
>DASVPT010000224.1:0-15536 GCA_036389535.1 Actinomycetota bacterium | reverse complement strand
TCTGGGGCGGAGCCGTGACCTACACCGCCGAGGCGAAGCACGCGGTCCTCGGCGTGTCGACCGAAACGATCGAGGGTCCCGGCGTGGTGAGCGAGGAGTGCGCCCGCGAGATGGCCATCGGCGCCAGGCGGCTTTTCGGTGTCGACATCGCGCTGGCGGTAACCGGCGCGGCGGGTCCCGAGCCCCATGGCGGGAAGCCACCCGGAACGGTCTGCGTCGCCGTTGCCGGAGAGGGGGGAGAGGAATCACGGATGTTCAGGGCCCCCGGCGATCGGGATCAAGTTCGACGGTGGGCCGAGCAGTCAGCGCTCGACCTGGCCCGTCGGTTCATTCAGCGTCTTCCCTCGCCCGCTGGAGACCGGGCCGCCTCGACGTCCAGGTAGAGGAGTGGCCCGCGACCGGTCGTCGCGTCCGGAAGCCACGCCGCTTCGGCTCTTCATCGCGGTCGACGTTCCGGATGATGTCAAAGCGGACGTTCGTGAAGCCATCGAACCGTTTCGCTCCACGACGTCGCCGGTTCGATGGACCGCTCCTGAAGGTTGGCACGTCACGCTGAAGTTCCTCGGCGCGACGTGGCCACGCTTGGTCGACGAAGTACGACAAGCCATCCAGGCGGTTGCTTCGGCGACCACCCGGTTCGAGACCGAGCTCGGAGACCTCGGCACGTTCCCCAGACCGAACAGAGCGCGCGTTCTGTGGGTCGGGCTGACCGATTCCGACGGCCGATTCGCCTCGATGGTCCGGCAGCTCGATGAGCGACTGCTCGAACACTTCCGTGCCGAGAAGCGCGACTTCACGCCGCATCTCACGCTCGGCCGGCTGAATCCACCCGCGAACCTCCACGATGCTTCGCCGGAGCTCTTGGCGGTTTCCGTTTCCTCTCCTCGGTTCGCCGTTGAGGAGCTCGTCCTCTATCGGAGCCATCTCTCCCCGCGAGGCGCTCGATATGAGGCGGTCGAACGGTTCCCGCTTCGCGCCGCGGGTCCTTGACACCGAACATGTGTTCGGATACTGTCCGGGTTCGACTGAAGAACTACAAACGTGTAATTTGTGTCAGACCCTCCTGATACGTTCCGCGCGAACGAAGATCGCGGGCTGAGGGGTCCGCGGAGAGTGGTCGAGGGAGGTCCTGGATGGAACGCGACAAGATGCTCGATGTGACCCTGAGCCAGATCGAGCGGCAATACGGCAAGGGCGCCGTGATGCGGCTGGGAGAACACCCCATGGGACAGGGGACGTCGGTCATCCCCACGGGCTCGCTCGCGCTCGACGTCGCCCTGGGGATCGGGGGTATCCCGAGGGGCCGCGTGGTCGAAGTGTTCGGTCCAGAGGGATCCGGTAAGACCACGGTCTGTCTTCACATCATCGCCGAGGCCCAGAAGCGCGGCGGCATCGCCATCTTCGTTGATGCCGAGCACGCCCTCGACCCGACATATGCCCGGGCGCTCGGTGTGAACATCGACGAGCTCCTGGTCTCTCAACCCGACAACGGCGAGCAGGCGCTCGAGATCGCCGACATGATGGTGCGGTCGACCGCCGTGGACCTCGTGGTGATCGACTCGGTCGCTGCCCTGGTTCCGAGAGCGGAGATCGAGGGCGAGATGGGCGACTCTCACGTCGGCTTGCAGGCGCGGCTCATGTCGCAGGCGATGCGAAAGCTCGCGGGGTCGCTCTCCCGGTTCGACACCACCGCGATGTTCATCAACCAGCTGCGGGAGAAGATCGGGGTGATGTTCGGTTCGCCCGAGACCACCACAGGCGGGCGAGCGTTGAAGTTCTACTCCTCCGTGCGCCTCGACGTTCGAAAGATCGACAACCTGAAGGACGGAAGCGAGGTCGTCGGGTCGCGGGTCCGCGTCAAAGTCGTGAAGAACAAGCTCGCCCCGCCCTTCCGCCAGGCGGAGTTCGACGTCATCTACGGCAAGGGCATCTCCAGGGAGGGAAGCCTCATCGACGTCGGAGTGGGCGCGGAGATCATCAAGAAGAGCGGCGCCTGGTTCACCTACGAGGGAAACCAGCTCGGCCAAGGAAAGGAGAACGCCCGCCAGTTCCTGGCCGAGCACACCGACATCGCGCTGGAGATCGAACGGAAGGTTCGCGAGGCCGTCGGGCTGACCTCATTCGGTGAGGACGAAGTCGTCACCATCGATGAGGCCGCAAAGGAGCCCGCCGGGGCGCCGGCTGGCTAAGGGGAAGGGGCTGGCCGGCCCCCGGAGGGCCCAAACCGCAAAGGACCGGGCCCTCCGCCTGCTCTCCGTTCGCTCCAGAAGCCGCGCCGAGCTTCGAAGCCGCCTTCTACAGGCCGGGTTCGAGCGCCCCGAGATCGAGGAGACGCTCACCGATCTCGAGGCAGTCGGCCTCATCGATGACGAGAGGTTCGCCCGCGAGTTCGTTCGCGACCGCGTCGCCACTCGGCTTGCCGGGCGACGGGTGATCCGCACGGCGCTCCAACAGAAAGGAGTCGCCGCCGACGTGCTGGACGAAGCTCTGGAGGAGGCCGGCGACGAAGAGGAGCGGGCTTTCGCCCTGGCCGCCAAGAGGGCCGCACGACTGAACGGACTTCCTCCGGAAACGGCCTACCGGCGCCTGTATGGGCTTCTTGTCCGGAGGGGCTACGCGCATGACGTCGCCACGCGAGCGTGTGCGACGGCACTGGCCGACCTTGGTTCTCCCGAGCCCGACGCTTCCACCGAGGGCCCGGCCGGGGATTGACCGCTCCGGCGTCTGTTGCAACTCCCTCTCGCCGGCCGTACATTGTCGTTCTGAGAGGAACTTTCGGATAACAGCTGTTCGGATACGACACGTGACGTTGGTTTCCACTAAAGACCGAAGCGAGCTATCAGTGAGGTGGCGGGCCGGCCCGTAATTCTTTAGGCGCCCCCGCCTCAGCTTCATATGTCGCCGAGCAGGTGGCCGAGAGGCCTCCTGGCTCGGCTTTTTTGCTTTTTGAGGAGGAAACGATGGGGCTGGCGATTGTGATCGGTCTGCTCGCGGCGGCGGCGGGGTTGGCGATCGGATTCGGGGCCAGACGGCTTCTGATCTCCACGCGGTTGCGAACAGCGGAGGAACGCGCGGTCAGGCTCGTTGCCGACGCCGAGCTCGAAGCCGAAACGAAGGTCCGTGAAGCGCTGCTCGAGGTCAAAGAAGAGATCGCGGCGACCCGCCGCGAGGCAGAAGAAGACGTTCGGGTCCGGCGAGAGGAGGTCCGCCGCCACGAGGAACGGCTGCTCAAGCGGGAGGAGACTCTCGACGCCAAACTGGCCGAATTTTCGAAGCGAGAGGAAGAGATCCGACGGGCGGAGCAGTCCGTGTCGAAGTTCCGGTCGGAGGTCGAAACCCTCGCTGCCCGACACCGCAGCGAGTTGGAGCGGGTCAGCGGCATGACCACGCAAGAGGCAAAGAGCGCGCTCATGGCGCAGATCGTCGACGCCGCGAAGCGAGAGGCGATGGCGACCGTCCGCGAGATCGAACAGCGCGCTCGCGAAGAGGGCGAGAAGCGGGCCAGAAAGATCGTCACCATCGCCATCCAGCGCGTGGCCTCGGACCAGACCAGTGAATCGACGGTGTCGGTGTTCCCGCTTCCATCGGAGGACATGAAGGGCAGGATCATCGGCCGCGAGGGCCGAAACATTCGGGCCTTCGAGAGCATGACCGGAGTGAACCTCATCGTCGATGACACGCCGGAGGCCGTCGTACTGTCGTGCTTCGATCCGGTCCGTCGAGAGGTCGCCCGCCTCACGCTGGAGAAGCTCGTCTCGGATGGAAGGATCCAGCCGGCGCGCATCGAGGAGATGTACGAGCGCTCGCTGAGTGAAGTGGAGGACCAGATCAAACGCGCGGGCGAGGACGCGCTCGCCGAGGTCGCGATCACGGACGTGCACCCCGAGATGATCAAGGTCCTCGGCCGTCTCCAGTACCGCACCTCGTATGGGCAGAACGTCCTGCGGCATCTCGTGGAGTCCGCCCACATCGGCGCGGCGATCGCTGCCGAGCTCGGTGTGGATCCACATCTGGTGAAGCGGTGCGCGCTGATGCACGACATCGGCAAGGCGGTGACCCATGAGGTCGAGGGGTCGCACGCCCTCATCGGCGCCGAGCTCGCCCGCCGGCTCAAAGAGCCGAAGGAGGTCGTCCACGCCATCGAGTCCCACCACGGTGAGGTGGAGCAGCGGACGATCGAGGCAGTGTTGGCGCAGACCGCGGACGCCATCTCCGGGGGTCGCCCCGGCGCGCGGCGCGAGTCCCTCGAGACCTACGTCAAGCGATTGGAGCGGCTGGAGGAGATCTGCACGTCCTACACGGGCGTCGAGAAGACGTTCGCCATGCAGGCAGGGCGGGAGGTTCGCGTCATGGTGAAGCCCGACACCGTGGACGATCTCTCGGCTCAGGTGCTGGCCAGAGACATCGCGAAGCAGGTGGAGGAGGAGCTCCAGTACCCGGGCCAGATCAAGATCACCGTCGTCCGGGAGCTTCGAGCGGTGGAGTACGCGAAGTAGCGTTCGTGCCGGAACGCCGCCTCGATTATGCTTCGTCTCCCTAAACCACCCGAACGAACGACGAAGGAGGCGACATGGCTGTACCTCCACCCGAACCAGTAGGACCGGCTCGCCCTCGCTACGGCTATCGAGCCGCGGTGCCTCCGCGCGGATGGTCGTGGGCCGGCCTCTCGATGCGAATCCTGCTCACGCTGGTCGGTGCAGCGGGCCTCATCATCAGCGCGTTCCTCAAGTGGACCTCGCGGACCGGCGTCGACACGGACATTCGAAGCCTGTGGCTCACGAATCGATTCGGCGTCGGCAACAACACGTTCGTGGAGACGGTCGGGTTCGCCGTGATCGTCTTGGGCCTTCTGGCCATCATCGGTCTGGCACCGCGGTCCGGATGGCTCACGCGGCTTGCGGGCGCGGTCGGCTTGGCGGGCTTCATCCTGTTCGTCATCCAGCTGTACCGCTCGACGGGGAACGTGGCGCATGACGTGAGCGCGCTCCAAATTGGCGCGTGGCTCGAGCTCCTCGCCAGCGTCGTGACGTTGATCGGCGGGTTCCTCGGCAAGCGGACCAGGTACGTGATGCCACCTGCTCCGGCAGTGATCCAGGAGCCATAGCCGAACCGAACCTCAGCCGGCCTCGCGTGGCGGGAACCCTGTGGGCTCGCCGCCGGGTCGACCATGCGTGGCCGCTGCATTCGCGCTGGTAGATTCGCTGCGTGAGCACCGCGCGCTACCTCATTCGCACCTTCGGGTGCCAGATGAACGAGCACGACTCCGAACGCATCGCTGGCGTTCTGGAGTCCGGGGGTCTCACTGCCACCGCGGCGGCGTCCGACGCCGAAGTGGTCGTCCTCAACACGTGCGCTGTCCGCGAGAATGCGGACAACCGCCTCTACGGGGAGCTGGGTCACCTCAAGCCGCTGAAGGAGCAGAACGCGCGCATGCGCATCGTCGTTGCCGGTTGCCTCGCGCAGAAGGACCAGGGCCTCATCCAGCGAAAGGCGCCGTGGGTCGATGTGGTGGTCGGAACGCATGCGCTTCCTGGATTGCTCGACCTCATTCGCGCCGCGGACCGAGATGGCCCGCAGATGGACGTTCGGGAGTTCACCGAGGTGTTCCCCAGCGCTCTGCCGGCGCGTCGCGACTCGCGGCACCACGCCTGGGTCTCCGTGAGCGTGGGATGCGACAACCGGTGCACGTTCTGCATCGTTCCGCTGGTTCGCGGCCCCCAGCTTTCGCGATCCCTCGGCGACATCCTGGCCGAGGTGCAGGGTCTGGCCCGCCAGGGCGTGGTCGAAGTCACGCTCCTGGGACAAAACGTCAACACGTACGGCCGCGACCTTTCAACGAAGAACCACAGCGGCCGGCCGCGGTTCGGGGAGCTTCTCAGTGCGGTCAATGCGGTCGAGGGCATTCGGCGAATTCGGTTCACCAGTCCGCACCCGCACGACTTCACGGACGACGTCATCGAGGCGATGCGCGACTGCGATGCCGTGTGTGAGCACATCCATTTCCCGCTTCAGTCGGGTTCCGACCGCGTGCTCCAACGAATGCGGCGGTCGTATCGCTCGGAGCGGTACCTCGGGTGGCTGGAGCGCATCCGGGCCGCGATGCCCTCCGTCGCGGTGACCACCGACATCATCGTGGGATTTCCCGGCGAAACCGAAGAGGACTTCGCCGAGACGCTTCGGATCACCGAAGCGGCGCAATTCGACGCGGCGTTCACTTTCCAGTACTCGACGCGCCCGGGCACACCGGCCGCCGGGTATGGCGAACAAGTCCCCAAGGAAGTGGTCCAGGAACGATTCGACCGGCTGGTCCAGCTGCAGGAGCGAATCTCGCTGGATCGAAATCGAGCGCTGGTGGGCCAACGCGTCGAGGTCCTGGTCGAGGGTCGCGGACGAAAGGGAAATCTCAAGGGCCGGACCCGAACCAACAAGCTCGTTCATTTCGACGGTGCGCTCGAGCCGGGGACCTTCGCGGACGTGCAAATCACGGGCGCGCACCCGCACTTCCTCGACGCCATGCCGGCCGGAACGAACCAGGAGGGCGGCGCGGCAGCGTGACCGCGTCGGGCACCTCAGAGGACCGACACACCCTTCCGCTTGCGCTCGTGGGGTCCACCGCGTCCGGGAAGACCGACGCCGCCGTGCGTGTTGCCCAGACCCTCGGCGCCGAGATCGTGTCCGTTGATTCTGCGACCGTCTACCGCGGCATGGATGTCGGGACGGCCAAGCCGGACCAGGCTGAGCGCGCGGAGGTTCCCCATCACCTCCTCGACCTTGTCGAGCCCGGCGAACCGTTTTCCGTGGCCCAGTTCCAACAGCTGGGGCGCGCCGCGATTTCGGAGATCACGAAGCACGGCGCGGTGCCGCTTCTGGTGGGCGGCAGCGGCCTGTACTACCGAGCGCTCGTCGACGAGCTCGAGTTCCCCGGCACGTCGCCGTCCATCCGGGGGTCGCTCGAGACCGAGGCTCGCGTCCTGGGGTCCGACGAGATCTTTCGGCGGCTCGCCGCGATCGACGTCGAGGCGGCCCGGCGAATGGATCCCAGGAACGTTCGCCGAACGGTGCGCGCGTTGGAAGTCATGGCGCTCACCGGCCGCCCTTTCTCCTCGTTCTCCAGCGCATGGGATCGATATCCCCCCGGGGCGGTCCGGGCGGCGGGGGTGATGCTTCCCAGGTCGATCCTGCACCGGCGAATCGAGGAAAGAGCTGCACGGATGATGTCCGGCCTTGTGAACGAGACCCGCCGCCTGGTGGAGCGAGGGCACGAGCCGTTCATCATCGCCTCGCAGACCATCGGCTACGCTGAATCGGTTGCCTATCTGGACGGTTCGATGACCGAAGACGAAGCGCTCACCACCTTCATTCGACGCACCAAAACGCTCGCTCGCCGTCAGCTGGCGTGGTTCCGAAGGGACCCTCGGATCCGCTGGTTCACGGCCGGTGCCGAAGGCGCCGCCTCGCTCGTGGACGAGCTCATCGCTTACTTCGCGGGGAGACCGGTTACCACCGCGACCGCCACGGCGGCGACCCCATGATGCGGTTCTCGAAATACCACGGAACGGGAAACGACTTCGTTCTGACCGAGGATCTCGACGATCTTCGCCGGCCCGATCAGGGCCTGATCGAGGCTTTGTGCGACCGGCGGCGCGGGGTCGGTGCCGACGGGCTCATCCGGATCGTGCGAACGGCGGACGCCGACTTCTTCATGGACTACTACAACGCCGACGGGCAGGTCGCGGAGATGTGCGGCAACGGAATCCGCTGTCTGGCGAAGTACGTCTACGACCGAGGGCTGACGAACCAGACCGAGATGAACATCGGGACCCGAGCCGGAGTGAAGCAAGTGACGCTTCAGATCGAAGGCGACACGGTGGCCCGGGTAACGGTTGGGATGGGCCACCCAGAGTTCGAGCGGAAGGCCATTCCGATGACCGGGGAACCGGATGAGACGTTCGTCGAGCAACCGATCGAAGTGGACGGTCGCAGCTTCACCGCCACCGCCGTGTCCATGGGCAATCCGCATTGCGTCTTGCTCCTCGACGGCGACGCGGACGTCGCGGCGATGGAAGTCCCGAGGCTCGGCTCGATGGTGGAGCATCGCCCGGAGTTTCCGAGCCGGACGAATGTGGAGTTCGTCCAGGCAGTGAACGGCCTCATCCGGGCACGGGTGTGGGAGCGGGGCTCGGGCGAAACGATGGCGTGCGGCACCGGAGCGTGCGCGGCGCTGGTTGCGAGCTCAGTCGCCGGCCTGACCGGCCGCGAAGCGCAGGTCGAGTTCCCCGGCGGGCTTCTCGACGTGGCATGGCGAGACGACGGCGAAGTCCTGCTGACGGGTCCCGCGGTGTGGGTCTACGACGGCGAGCTTTCGAAGCCGTGGCTCGACGCTGCGGCCGCCGGCCGGTGGCGGCACCAGCCCGAGGCCGCAACGGAGCCGGTTCGGTGAGGCTGGCCCAGCGCGTTCAGAACCTGCCTCCATATCTCTTCGCAGAGCTCGATCGAAAAGCTGCCGAGAAGCGCCGCGCGGGTCACGACGTCATTTCGCTTGGGGTCGGAGATCCGGACCTCCCGACTCCTTCGCACATCGTCGAAGCGCTGCGGGAGGCCGCCGCCGACCCGTCGACGCACCAGTACCCCTCGTACTTCGGACTCCCCGAGTTCCGGGAGGCCATCGGGGAGTGGTACGACCGCCGGTTCGGCGTCGCCCTCGACCCGGATAAAGAGATCCAGCCACTTATCGGGTCCAAGGAAGGACTGGCCCACCTCTCGGTCGCCTTCATCGACCCTGGCGACCAGGCGCTGGTTCCCGACCCGGGCTATCCCGTCTACGCCATCGGCACGGTTCTCGCCGGGGGAGAGGCGGTCTCCATTCCGCTATCGGCCGACCGCGGCTTCGTGCCCGACCTGGCGACGGTCGGCACCACACCGGCGACGAAGGTGCTCTGGCTCGGCTATCCGAGCAACCCCACCGGGGCCACGGCCGATCTCGACTTCTTCCGGTCGGCCGTGGATTTTGCGCGGCAGCACGATCTCCTTCTGTGTCATGACGCCGCGTACTCCGAAATCACTTTCGACGGATACGTCGCTCCGAGCGTCCTTCAGGTCGACGGAGCGAAGGACGTGGCCGTGGAATTCGGTTCGCTGTCGAAGACCTACAACATGACCGGATGGCGGATCGGTTACGCCGTCGGGAACGCCGAGGCCATCCGGGCGCTGGCGACGGTAAAGACCAACGTCGACTCCGGCATCTTCAACGCGATCCAGCGTGCGGGAATCGCCGCATTGAAGGGCCCCCAGGATCACGTCGAGCGGATGAAATCGGTCTACCAATCCCGTCGCGACGTGGTGGTGTCGGCGCTCGTCGACGTCGGGCTCGACGTCAAATCGCCGCTCGGCTCCATCTACGTGTGGGTCCCCGTTCCGGAGGGCTCGTCGGCGGCGGGCTTCGCCGAGGAGTTGTTGGAGAAGGCCGCCATCGTGGTCGCGCCGGGAACCGGATACGGTCCGAACGGCGAGGGCTTCATCCGAATCTCGCTGACCGTCTCGGACGAACGACTCGACGAGGCGATGGAACGCGTCCGAGAGGTTTTTGGCGGGCGGGGCGTTTTGGGGTGAGCGGCCGGGGAACAATGGGTCCGGCAGAGACGCCGGTCATTCAGATTTCGGGGAAAGGGGCGCTTCCCGAGAGTTTGTGTCCGGCGTCTCTTCCTTTTTCGCCGCGAACCCGCCCGCGACGCATGGTTGGTTCTCCGTGACAGAGTCCATCGGCTCCGAGTCCCCACTTTCCGCGACCTGGCGCCCTCGCGTGCAGGAGCGAGCGGTTCTGGTCGGTCTCGCGTCCTCCGAAGACGACCCTGTGCTTGAAGAGCTGGCCGCGTTGGCCAGGGCCGCCGGCGCGGAACCGGTGGGCCGAGTGATTCAGCGTCGAACGACCCCGGACCCCGCAACCTTCGTGGGAAAGGGGAAGCTCGCCGAGATCCATGACGTGGTTCATGCCACCGGGGCCGACGCCGTGATCTTCGACGACGAGCTTTCGCCGGGCCAGCTGAGAAACGTCGAGGAACGGCTGCGGGTGAAGGTCGTGGACCGCACGGCCCTGATCCTGGACATCTTTGCGCTCCACGCACGGTCGGGGGAGGGGAAGGCCCAGGTGGAGTTGGCGCAGCTCAACTACCTCGTTCCGCGGCTTCGAGGATGGGGAGAGGCCATGTCCCGGCTCGGTGGGGGCATCGGCACCCGTGGACCGGGGGAGACCAAGCTCGAGATCGACCGGCAGCACATCCGTCGCCGGATCACGAAGCTTCGGCGCGATATCGGCGAGCTCTCCAAGAGCCGGAACGTGAAGCGCCGAAGCCGTGAGCGGGCCGGTGTCGCCCAGGTCGCGCTGGCCGGCTACACCAACGCGGGGAAGTCCACCCTGATGAACGCCATGACCGACGCCGGCGTCCTGGTGGCGGGTCAGCCGTTCGCCACGCTCGATCCAACGACGCGGCGAATGGTTCTCCCCGGGGGACGCCCGGCCACGATTTCTGACACGGTCGGGTTCGTCCGGAAGCTTCCCCACGACCTGGTCGAGTCGTTCAAGTCGACGCTGGAGGAAGTGGCCAGAGCCGATCTCATCCTCCACGTCGCCGACGCCTCCGCCGTGGACCTGGATGACCAGGTTGCGGCGGTACGCGAGGTGCTTCAGGAGATCGGCGCGGGTCATGTGTCCGAGGTCCTCGCCCTCAACAAGTGGGACGTGCTCGACGAGGTCAACGGAGCCCGGGTGGCGCGACGCTACAGGGACGGCTCGCATGTATCGGCGTTGACGGGTGAAGGGGTGGAAGACCTCCTGCAACGCGTGGCCGAGTCGCTTCCTCAGCTCCCGATCGAGGTCACCCTCCTGGTGCCGTTCGATCATCCCGACGTCGTTCCGCGTCTCTACCGCGAGGGGCAGGTCCTCTCGAGGGAAGACGTAGCCGAAGGGATCCGTGTGGAGGCGCGCATCGGTCCTGGGGAGTTCGAGCGTGTCCGGGATTTCATCGAGCGCCCGGTTGCTCGGCGCTCGCGCGTCTAGCCGCTACAGCTTTCGGAGAACCGCCACGACCTTTCCGAGGATCTCGCCCTCGTCCATGTCGATCGGTTTCATCCGAGGATTCTCCGGTACGAGCTGAACGCGGCCGCGGCGACGATGGAACCGTTTGCCGGTGGCTTCTTCCTCGGCAGGGCCGGGAAGAAGGGCCGCCACGATGTCGCGCTCGTCGGCCTGGTTCTGACGCTTCACCACGACCACGTCGCCGTCCAGGATGCCCGCGTTGATCATGGAGTCGCCCTGTACGCGTAGGGCGAAGTGGTTGCCGTCGCCCGCGTATCCGGAAGGCATCACCAGGTAATCCTCGATGTTCTCATCGGCCAGCACCGGCGTGCCGGCAGCGATCCTGCCGACCAGCGGAACCAGGACCGCATTCCTCGGCGCTGCGCCGGGCCCCTGAAGCTCCATCGCTCGGGGTTTCGTGGCGTCGCGCCTCAACAGGCCGCGCCGCTGGAGGTTGGCCAGCTGCGCGTGGACGCTCGAGCTCGAGGTCAATCCGACGGCTTCCCCGATCTCGCGAACGGTGGGGGGGTAGCCGCGGTCTCGAACCGTCTGCTTGATGAAATCGAGAATTCGCTGCTGTCGTGTCGTCACCGCGTCCATGCGGCCGACCGTATCATCGGGAAGGAGCCAGATCAAACACGTGTTCGATTTCGCTCTTGACATTCGAACGCGTGTTCGGCACAATGGCGCCCGTGACTCGAACACGGGTTCGATGGGGGAAGATCGCGTGGCTGCTCGTTCTCGCGGCGGTAGCCGTCGCCCTGTTCGCGGGAACCGCCGGCGCTGGCTCTGGGCGAGTCCAACCGATTCGGCTGCAAAGCCACGTGGTCGTGCGCGGCGAGACGGTGTGGAGCATCGCCAAGACCATCGCGCGCGAGCAGGATCCAAGGCCGATCGTGGCCGACATCATCGACCTGAATCGCATCGAGAACGCCGCGATCTTTCCCGGACAGGTGCTTCGAGTCCCGCCGGCGGGCTAACCGTGCCCGGCTATCCCAGCCACTCGACGTTGCGAATGTTTGCCGCTCGGGCGATGTCGTCCACGAGCGCCGAACCCGCCTGATCGCCGGTCGGGCGAACGATCAGATGGACGCGCCGCTCCGTGCCCTCATCGGAGACGCGGACCTCCACGACGTCGGCCCCCGCGGCCCGAACCCGTCCAAGGACATCCTGAAGGTCGATCGACTGGTCTCCTTCGATCAGGAACTCGTCTCTTGCCGCCGCCCTGCGACGGAGGATCCGCCGGAGGGGGCGGAGGCCGACCAGCGCGACCAGCGTGATTCCGGTGGTGGCCGACCCCAAGACCAGCGCGCCGACACCGACCGCCGTTCCCACGGCGGCAGTGACCCACAGGCTGGCCGCGGTGGTGAGGCCTCGAATGCTGGCGCCGTACTTGAGGATCGCGCCGCCGCCCAGGAAGCCGATGCCGACCACGATCTGCGACGCGATCCGGGTGAGGTCGGCCCGCACCACGCTCCTCGGTCCGAGGCCGGCAATTCCCTGGAAGCCGTAGGCCGAGATGATGGCGAACAGCGCCGCGCCCAGACCGACCAGGATGTGCGTCCGGAACCCGGCGGGCTGCTCGGTGAGCTCGCGTTCCCCTCCGAGCAGGCCGGCCAAGGCGGCCGCCAGCAGCAAGCGGAGGAGCAGATCGCCCTGCGAAGGAAGGCCCGGCACGAAGCGATTATGGCGCTCGCCTGGAGTCGTGCCCCGGGGCATCTGTTGAACGTTCGATTGGCGGCCAGAATCGCCCTTCGTCGTCGGATCGATCCTTGACTCGGCGCCACCGGATCATCTAAATTACAAGTCTGTCATTTTCCACATTCTTTCCCCACCTTCCCCGACTCCTTCCCTGAAGGCGGCGTAGTCTCGACTGAGGAGGCTGGTAGTGGCGACGAAGGAGAAGGACGTAGTTGTTCGGCCGACCGGCCTTTCGTTCAAACGGCACTTCACCCGGGAGGGGACACACCCATTCGATGAGGTCGAATGGGATGTTCGTGACGCCGTCATTCCCAACTACAAGGAGGGCGGGAACGCCTTCGAGCAGCGCGGGGTGGAGTTTCCCAAGTTCTGGTCCCAGAACGCCACGAACATCGTGGCCCAAAAGTATTTCCGCGGCCCGCTCGGGACCCCCGAGCGCGAGTCGTCGGTGCGCCAAATGGTCGGCCGGGTCGTCGACACCATCACCGGGTGGGCGGTTCGGGACGGGTACTTCGCCACCGACGCCGACGCCAAGGTCTTCGCAGACGAGCTCACCCACCTTCTCGTAACGCAGAAGGCCGCGTTCAACTCGCCGGTCTGGTTCAACGTCGGCGTCGAGGAGAAGCCGCAGTGCTCGGCCTGCTTCATCCTCTCCGTGGACGACACCATGACGTCCATCCTCAACTGGTACGTCGAAGAAGGGACCATCTTCAAGGGCGGATCCGGCTCCGGGATCAACCTGTCCACGATTCGTTCATCCAAGGAGTCGCTCAAGGGTGGTGGAACGGCGAGCGGGCCGGTGTCGTTCATGCGAGGCGCGGACGCCTCGGCCGGGACCATCAAGTCCGGAGGGAAGACCCGCCGCGCCGCGAAGATGGTGGTCCTCAACGTCGACCATCCGGACATCAGGGACTTCATCTGGTGCAAGGCCGTCGAGGAGCGCAAGGCTCGAGTCCTCAAGGAATCCGGCTTCGACATGGACCTCGACGGCAAGGACTCGTACTCCATGCAGTACCAGAACGCGAACAACTCGATTCGCGTCACGGATGAGTTCATGAACGCGTACCAGGAGGACCGGGACTGGAAGCTGAAGGCCGTCACCAGAGACGAAGCCCTGGAGACGGTCCGGGCGCGCGATCTCATGCGCGAGATCGCTCAGGCGGCCTGGGAGTGCGCGGATCCCGGCATGCAGTACGACACCACCATCAATGACTGGCACACCTGTCCTGCTTCAGGGCGAATCAACGCGTCGAATCCGTGCAGCGAGTACATGCATCTGGACAACAGCGCCTGCAACCTCGCCTCGCTGAACCTGATGAAGTTCATCGACGCGGACGACAACTTCGACATCACGGGGTTCAAGCACGCGGTCGAGGTCGTGTTCACCGCGCAGGAGATCATCGTCGGCAACTCGAGCTACCCCACCGACAAGATCGAACGCAACGCCAAGGCGTTCCGGCAGCTGGGACTGGGCTACGCGAACCTCGGTGCGCTGCTCATGGCGCGAGGGGTTCCCTATGACTCGGACGGCGGCAGGGCGTGGGCCGCGGCCATCACCTCGGTCATGACCGGGCACGCCTACCGGACCAGCGCCAAGATCGCCGAGACCACGGGGCCGTTCGCCGGCTACGCGCCGAACCGCGACGCCATGCTTCGCGTCATCCGGAAGCACCGCCAGGCCGCCGACCACATCGATCCCGATCTGGTCCCGGAGGGCCTGCTCCACGCGGCGAAGCAGTCATGGGATGAGGCCCTGGCCCTCGGCCAGGAGCATGGGTACCGGAATGCGCAGGCGAGCGTCCTCGCGCCGACCGGAACCATCTCCTTCCTCATGGACTGCGACACGACCGGCATCGAACCCGACCTCGCCCTGGTCAAGAGCAAGAAGCTGGTGGGCGGCGGGACCATGCAGATCGTGAATCAGACCGTGCCGCGGGCCCTGAATCGGTTGGGGTATCAGCCGAACGAGGTCCAGGCCATCGTGGCGTACATCTCCGAAAACAACACAGTGGTGGACGCGCCGTTCCTCAAGCCCGAGCACTACGCGGTATTCGACTGCTCCATGGGAGACCGGGCCATCCACTACATGGGGCACGTGAAGATGATGGCGGCGGTGCAGCCGTTCATCTCCGGCGCCATCTCCAAGACCGTCAACACGCCCGAGCACGTCACGGTGGAGGAGGTCGAGAACCTCTTCCTCGAGGGTTGGAAGCTGGGTCTGAAGGCTCTGGCCATCTACCGCGACAACTGCAAGGTGGCGCAGCCCCTCTCGGCGGAGAAGAAGGCGAAGACCGGGGAGCCGGTGGTCGAGTTGCCGGGCCAGCCCATTCGGAGGCGACTGCCCGCGAAGCGACCGGCGAAGACGTTCTCCTTCTCCGTCGGTGACGCCGAGGGATACATCACGGCCGGTGAGTACGAGGGTGACGGCGTCGGTGAGATCTTCCTCAAGGTCGCGAAGCAGGGATCGACGTTGTCGGGAATCATGGACGCCTTCGCCATCTCGGTGTCGTTGGGGCTGCAGTACGGCGTGCCGCTCGAGGCGTTTGTCCACAAGTACATCAACATGCGATTCGAGCCCTCCGGCATGACCAAGGACTCCGACATCCGGTTCGCCTCGTCGCTGGTCGACTACATCTTCCGGAGGCTGGCGCTGGAGTACCTGCCCGCGGAGAAGCGAGCCGCCCTCGGCGTCCAGTCCATCGAGGAGCGCAAGGAGTACGCGCAGTCGGCCATCAATGGCGTGGTGCCGCAGGCGCCCGAAACG
>DASVPT010000223.1:0-3222 GCA_036389535.1 Actinomycetota bacterium | reverse complement strand
TACTCCGCGGTGCAGGGGATCTGCTCGCCCACAATCCCATCATGGCGCATCACGAGACCGGGAGCACCGCGACTCCTGCACCTGGACCCCTGGAGGAGGCGTGACTCAGCGAAGCGCGGCCCTCGTGGTCCCAGGCGGGCTCGCCGCCGTGACGGGCGGAAATCTCTACGACCGGTACGTCATCGACTCGCTTGAGCGGCATGGATGGCGAATCACGGTCGTGGAACCTGGCGACCCCCTTTCGACACCGGCGCAGGTGGTGGTCGTGGACAGCCTGGCCTTCCGCCGTCTCCTCGCCGAGCAGGCGGCGCCGGTCGTGGCCCTCGCCCATCAGCTTCCGAGCGCCGCGAACAACCGTCCCGAATGGGAGGCGGGCGAGCGCGAGCTCCTCGCGTCGGCGTCTCTCGTCATCGTGGTGGCGGAGCATCTGCGGGAAGCGATCAAGGATTGGACCCGGGCGCCGGTCGAGGTCATCCCGCCCGGACGGGACCATGCGTCCGCACCTGGTTCGTCGACACGTGATCTGAACACCGTTCTCTGTGTGGCCAATGCCGTCCCCGGCAAGGGAGTCCCGGAAGCGATCTCTGCGTTCCGGGGCGCGGGAATCTCCGGGGCGCGGCTCGTGGTAACGGGAGACCATCGGAAGGACAGAGCCGAAGCGCAGCGAGTCGCGTCTGCGATGGAGGCGGCTCGCGAGTCCGTTCGCCTGGCCGGCGTGGTCACGGGCAAGGAGCTCTCCACCCTCTACGCCGAGGCCGGGGTGCTGTTGACCGCTTCGCGATATGAGGGCTGGCCCATCGCGATCGCCGAGGCCATGGCGAGCGGCCTGCCTGTGGCCGGGTTCGACGCTCCGGGCGTGAACGAGCTCGTGAGGTCGGGCCGGGACGGCGTTCTGGTGGAACTCGGCGACACGCGGGGCCTCTCGCGGGCCCTTCGCCAGCTGTTGGAGGATCCAGATCGCACCGCGGCGATGGGGGGAGCCGCGCGCGATCGCGCTTTGGGCTGGCCGACGTGGGAAGAGACGGGCGAGCGATTCAGGGCGGCGCTGGAGATTCTCCTGGAGACGAGGGCTTAGCGAACGGTGGAGCTGTAGCCACCGAAGGCGTCTTCGGACTCCCAAACGCGCACCGAGAGCGTTTCGGCGCCCTGTCCCCGGGCCATCGGCGCCAGGGCTCCGTGCGCCCACTTGGAGAGCACCTCGACCGTCACGGCCTCGGCATCCTCGGGCTTGATGAAGCTGAGGTCCTTGCCTTCGAGATCCGCGACCAGCGAGCGGACGGCCGGGTGGAACACCTCGAGGTCGACCACCATGCCGTGCTCATCGAGACCTGGGCGATCGGCGGTCACTTCCATTCGATAGCGGTGCTGATGCAACTGTCCTTCTGGACCCGACGCACCCGGCATCAGGTGAAAGGCCTCGAAAACGGCGACCACCCCAACCTCGAAGCGATTGCTCATCGGTAATGCAGCGCGGCGTGGATGAGGCCGGGCTCCTCCTGATCGATCGCAGCATACGCGCGGTCCGCAGCCTCCAACGGAAACTCATGCGTGGCGAGGCGGACAAGGGGCAGCTCCTCGAGCAGCGATCGCGCCACCGATCTTCGCCGAGCCTTGTCCCACCCGGCCAAGCGGCTCGGGATGGTGGAGACCTGGCTGCTGGCGATGGTGAGCCGACGGCGGTGAAAGTCGGCGCCGAGCGGAAGAGCAGCGACCTTGGTTCCGTACCACGAGCCGACCAGCGCGGTTCCCTCGTGGCGAAGCAGATGAAGGCTTTCGGCGAGGACGGATGGGTTCCCGCTGACCTCGATGACGAGATCCACGCCGCGTGAATCGGTCAGCTCCTTGACCGCAGCTTCCAGCTCATCCGGCGCGGCGACGACCACGCCGAGCTCCGAGGCAGCCTCTCTCCGCCAGGCTTTCGGTTCCGAACCAATGACTCGAGCGCCAGCGCGCCTCAACAGGAGCGAGACGAGAATCCCGACCGCCCCGAGACCGGTGACCACGACGGTTTCGCCGAGCCGTGGGGCCGCGTCCAGCGAGACCTGAAGTGCGGTTTCGACCAGAGGGAACAGCGCCGCCACGCGGTCGTCGACGCCGCCCACGTCCACGGCATCGGCGGCGGAGACAACGAAGAGCTCCTGGTGTGGATGAAACGCGAAGACCTGCGCCCCTTCGGCGAGCTCGGTTCGGGACTCGACCACCTCCCCCACGCAGCTGTAGCCGTATTGGAAAGGGAACGAGAACGTTCCGCCGAACCCGCCGAGGGTCTCATCGAGAGGGAGCGAGGGATCGACCTCCCCCCGGTAGGCCAGCATCTCCGTCCCACCGCTGATTCCGGAAAACGTGGTGCGGACCAGCAGCTCGCCCTCGTTGGGAGCCGAAACCTCGATCTCGCTGAGATCGACGGCCCGCGGGCCCACGAAACGCACCGCACGGGCCTTCACCTGCGCTTGGCGGGCAGCTCGGCCATAGGCTGCGGTTACCCATGAGCAGAGCGAGCAAACCGTTTCACCTGGTCGGGAAGCGGGAACGAGGGTCCCGTGACTTCGGTCTCTCCTCGAACGCTGACCTCTCCAAAAGAGGTCGCCCGCGTCCCGCTCGCCACGGCGTCGGGAGAGTTCGACCTGCACGCCTTCGAGGTTCCATCGGGCCACGTCTACCTGGCGTTGGTGAAAGGCGAGATCGGCGATGGCGCCTGCGTGCTCACGCGCCTTCACTCGGAATGTCTTACCGGCGACGCGCTCGATTCGCTCCGGTGCGATTGCGGCGTACAGCTGCGGATGAGCCTTCGCACGATCGCGGCTGAGGGCCGCGGGGTCCTGCTGTATGCGACGGGCCAGGAGGGTCGCGGCATCGGATTGATCAACAAGCTCCGGACCTACATGCTTCAGGACCAGGGCGCCGACACGGTCGACGCCAACGCGCTGCTGGGCCTCCCCATAGATCGCCGCGACTACGCCGAGGCGGCCGCCGCTCTGGGCGGCCTCGGGGTGAAGAGTGTGCGGCTGCTCACCAACACCCCGGCGAAGGCGGCCGGGCTCCAGCGCGGAGGCATCGACGTGGTGGAGGTCATTCCGGTCGTCTCTTCACCGCATCTCCGAAACCTCGAGTACCTCAAAACGAAACGCCGGCGCCTCGGTCACATCCCGCCACCGGAGCCGAACCGGGGCGGCGTGCCGGCATTGCCCGACGTTGGAGCTCTCCTACGGACCGACCCGCCAC
>DASVPT010000222.1:0-3018 GCA_036389535.1 Actinomycetota bacterium | reverse complement strand
AATGGTGCCGAACGAAGGGCCCGTGAGCTGGTGCGACAACCCGCCTGTCCCCACCACCACGACGCCGATGTCTTCCGGGTAGGAGAGGATCGCTCGCCGAAGCGCCTGCCCCAGCTTGTAGAAGCGCCGCGGAAGCGGCAGCGGATGGATGATCACGTTCGAGACGAACGGGATGATCGGGATGTGCCAGCCCTCGCCCTTGGCGAAGTCGATCATCGGCAGCGGCGAGATCACGCCGTGGTCGACCTCCATCTCCTGGCACAGCGTGATGTCGAACTCATCTGCGATGAGCGACCGCAGGATGTGCCACGAGAGATCCGGGTGGCCCTTGATCGGTGGGAAGTCGCGCGGTCCCTGTCCTTCATCGGCGATGGGGTACTCGTCCGCGACGCCGATCGCGAACTGCGGCCACGCGTCCAGCCAGAGATGATCGAAGTGGTCGTTGTAGATGACGAAGAGAGCGTCCGGCCGGATCTGGTCCAGCCACTGTCGAACTTCCTCGAACGGACCGAAGAGCGGCTGCCATTCGTCGTCTCCGGCCTTGCCTGCGTCGTAGACGTGCTCCATGGATGGTGCGTGCGACGCGCCGATCCCTCCGATGATCCGTGCCATCTCCTGCCCTTCCTAGGTCTTCTTTGTCAGCTCTTCGCGCCAGATTCCCGCATCTGCTTGCCGATCTCGACGAGGGGTGTCCCGGTCACCCCGATGAGTTTCGTCATCGTGTAGATCGACATCCCGCGGCGCCACAGGGCGATCCAATCGCGCTCACGGATCAGCTGCTTCTCCTCGTCGGTGAGTCCGAATTGGTCCATCCACCGCTCTTCGTCCCGTTCGAACAGCTCCCGCTGCTCCGGGTGCTTGAGCGAGTAGGCCGCTTTGTTCAGGCGGAACCCATTGCGTGAGGCTTCTTCGTCGAAGACGTCGATCTCTGGCGGCAAGTCCGTGGGCTGGGTTGCGCGCAGCCGCTGCCAGTAGTCCTCTGTGAGCTCGCTGTGTTCGGTCGCACCCATCGCCGGCTGAGTTAGGCGTCCCAGACGACGTCCAGATGAAGCGGCCGGCGGAATTCCCAACCGCTCAGCTCGATCGGACGGTCGTCGGCGAGGCGGAGATTCGGGAGGCGTTCTAACAGGATGCGGAAGGAGGTTCTGGCTGTTGCGCGAGCGAGCCACGCGCCGACGCAGTGATGGCTGCCCGTGGCGAACGCCAGGTGCGCGCCCTTTCGATGAAGGTTGTAGTCATCTGGGGAGTCCCAGTGCCGCTCGTCCCGGTTCGCTGAAGCGACCACGGCGGCGATGAGCGCACCCTCTTCCAGCTTCACGCCGCCGAGCGTGGCTTCCTGCGTCAGCTGGCGGGTGGACGTTCCCACCGGCGAATGCCACCGAAGCCCCTCTTCCACCGCTGGCTTGATCAGACCGGGATCGGCCTTCACCTGCTCCGCTTGCTCCGAGTGCGACAGAAGCGCCCAGAGGCCTATGCCCACGGCGTCGCCGGGCTCCTGCATCCCGCCCACGATCATGACCTTCAGGTTGGCGTTGATCTCTTCCGGGGTCAGCCGCTCGCCGTCCACTTCGGAATGGAGCATCCGGGACAGAATCGAGTCGTCCGATTCGCCCTCGAGACGCTCCAAGAGCTTGCCAACGGTTTCGTTCACCTCGGCGCTCGCGGCGTCCGCGATGCGCTGTTTCTCCGGGTCGCCCTCGAAGTTCGCCGCGCCGGTCGCGAGGTCGGCGAACCAACGACGAAGGGTGTCATCGGGAAGCTCGCCCAGCCCGAGGACGCGCTTGAGGACCCGAACGGAAAGGGGCTCACAGAATGTGTGGACCAGCTCCACGTGCCCGCTGCCCTGGAACCCGTCGATGAGCTCGTTGGCGATCGGGGCAATCACTTCCTCGATGTAGGGACGCACCGCCCCGGGCCGAAAGGCCGGCTCGATGATCGATCGAATCCGGCGGTGGTAGGAGCCTTCCGAACCCAGGAGGTTCTTGCCGAAAGTCCGATTCAATGTGGACGGTTCCGTCTCGGCCGTGAATACGTCGGGGTTCTCGTCGACGTGCATGACGTCGTCCCACCTGGTCACCAGCCACAGTCCGACCGATTCGACCCAGCTGATGGGCTCCTCATCGCGGAGCCGCTTGTAGATGGGATACGGATCGCGTTCCAGATCCTCGACCGTGATGGACTGCCCGACGCTCATCTCACCGACGCTCATGGCTGCTCCCGCATCGCCTGTTCGTAGGTCATAACGTTATCGGCTGCTTCTCCGATGATGCCAGCCGCGTCCTTGCCTTGCTCGTTCAGGTAATCGGTCAGCTCCTCGACGGCGCGGCTGAGTGCATCGGGTCCGTCGGTGATGACCGAAGTGGTCATCTCCACGGCGCTCGCTCCCGCCAGGAGAAACCGGGCGACGTCGCGCCCGTCACGGGCCCCGTTCGTGCCGATGAGCGGGACATGAGAGCCCAGCGAGAGCCGGACTTTTGCCAGGGAGCGCAACGTCATGGGAAGGGCCCACCCCCCTCCGACGGCTCCGAACGTTCCGAGGAACGGACGCCGCGATTCCAGGTCGGGGACGAAGCCCATGTATCGCCCGGAGAGGCCGACGGCCTCGGCACCCGCCTCCATCGCACTGGCCGCACCCTCCACGGGATCGACATCGGCCCCCAGCTTCACCGTCAGCGGGACCGACACCGCTTGTCGGATCGGCCGCACCAGGTCGCTCACGCCGCTGGCCGTCTGGGCCGCCTGGATCGCTCCGCCGACGGCCTCGCGAGCATGCGGGGCTCCGACGTTCAACTCCACCCACCGAAGCCCCGCGGTCTCGAAGCCCTTGGCGCGGCGTGCGGCTTCGGCTGGGTCGGCCACGATGAGACTTGGGACGACGAACGAATCCGTCCGCTCGGCATGGTGGTCGAGGTCGGCGAGCAGTTCGACCCAACGATCGAAGTCGATCCGAGGGAGGCCCGAGCGGTTCAGCAGCGTCGCGGTGCGAGGTGCCGGCCCCCATGGCAATCGCTCCCATCG
>DASVPT010000221.1:0-3921 GCA_036389535.1 Actinomycetota bacterium | reverse complement strand
GATCGGGCGGTTCGATTCGCTTATCCATACTCCGCGTACCGGAGGGCCCAGGGGGACGTACAACGCCGCGTACAACAACCTGGCCCCTCCCCTGCCCAGAGACGTGGGATACACGCTGCTCCTTTCGTTCGTGCTCCTGTTGCTCCTGGGGTCCGCGCAGCGCAGCCCCGCACTGCTGGTCGCTGCAGGGGTGTCGCTCGGGTTGGTCGGGCTGACCAGCGCGGAGTTCTTCTTCGTCGGGCTGGGAGTCGCCGTGTTGACGGTGGCGTTCGCTTCGGCAGTCCCCCGGCCCGTGGCCGCGGCGGCGCTTTTCCTTCCTGCGTTGTTGCTGTACGCGATTTGGGTCGTGCCGCTGATCGTCTCGTACGTGAGGCTCGGTGGATTCGTCAACACGACGGGCGTCGGTCCGATCGTCCTCGGGCCGGCGGAGATCCTGATGTCGTGGGGATTGGTGACTCCCTTCGGGGTCTACGCCGCCGTCCGTTGGCTGCCGCGACGCTGGCCCGACTTGGACGCTCGGATCTTGGCCGGGCTCGTCGTCGCCGCCGGGGTGCTCGTTGCCGCCTCGTCGTTGATCCCGCGGCTGCTCGGGCCGGGCTTCCAGATCCTCGGTCGAACATCCCGGTATTGGCCCGTGCTTCAACTCGCCGCGGCCCTGCTCGCCGGCATCGGGGCGGCCGAGCTGATTGCGACCATCGCCAGCTGGAGAGTTGGCGCAGCCGTCGGAGCAGCTGCCGTAACGATTGCCCTTGCTCTCCCCGTCCCGCTCAACGCGACCCTTGCCGTGTCCCGGTCAGCAGGTGAATCGGTCCTCGGTGCGTCGATCCTCGGCACGCGAACCACGTACCTCTCGACGATCTCGGGTCGCGGGCGCCGCCGATGCGTTGTTGCGGCGCCCCCCGAGCTAGCGCTTCAGATCTTTTCGTACACCGGTTATCGCGAAGTCGCATACCGCGGGCTCACTCGGCATCTCGGCAACTTCTCCCGAATTCGGTGGCGGGACATCTACCGCCGTATCCCGTCGGATGATGAGCGTCTCATGGATGACGCCGTCCTCATCGGCGGCACATCGCCGTTGAACGACTGGCAGCGCCTCGTGCAGAAGTACGCAGTCAGCGTGGTCGTAACGACAGCCGAGCGAGCTATGGAAATTCGGCGGCTTGTCGGGCTTCCTCCTTCGTCGTCCGGCATCGAACCTGCGCTTGTGGCGATCCCGGCGGGGCCATGTTCGGAGGCCTCTTGAGGCGTGCCTGGCCAGCCATCGGCGCCGCTGTCGTCGTCGTGATCGCGGCTGCTCTGTTGGTCACCACGCGGAATCGCGGTCCCCTCGCCCCTGCGCCCGACTGCCGTTACGCCGAGAGGGCGCCTCCGCGTGCCTCAGGCGCGGCGCGCCGTCCGATCCGCCTTGCCCTCGGAAAGGACGGAACCGTTTCGGAACTCTCCGTCGGCGGCCGAAGGTTGCCCATGCTCGAGAATCGCGGCGGCTTCAGTCTTCGTCTCGTGGGGGGCACGCCAAATCTTCTTCCGAATCCGAGCTTCGAAGTGGACGCCGATCACGACGGCATCCCGGATGGTTGGAGGTTCGCCCCAGGCGCCGGAACCGCGGCTTCCACCGATACGGTTGCGCACTCCGGCCGCCGCTCCATGACGGTCTCTCTTCCCTCCGAGGCCGTCTCGGCGTCGTTCTCGTCGGCGATAGCCGTGGCCCCGGAGACCAGCTATGTGCTCTCGGCATGGTTCCGCAGCCGCGACGTGCAGCCCACGATCCCCCCGGCCGTCCGCGAGACCTATCACCAGCACTCCCCGCTCGAAGTCGAGGCCGTTCAGGCCGTCGGGGGGGCGACCCGGATGTCGGCCGCGCACGGCTACACCGACTCGGCTGGTTGGCACAGGCAGTTCGTCGGGTTCAAGACCGGGGCAGGCGTGCGGAGAGTCGTCATTCGCGGAGCCATCAACCGGGGTTCCGGTACGGGATGGTTCGACGATCTCTACGTCGGGCGCCTCTACCGCGGTTCGTCGGTACCGCTCACCGGATCCGTCACTCGGAGCGGAGGATCGGATCGACAGCGCGCCGTGGCCGGGACCGCCGGCGTCTCGCTCGATGCCGTGTACCGGCGAAGCGGCGATCACATTCAGGTGGACGGCACGGTCAGCTCCTCGAAGGACATGGGGGTGCAACTCGCATACACCGTCCCGGTCGACGCATCGGGATGGCGATGGGGAGACGACGCACGGCGAACGCGTCGCATCCGCAACGGCACCTACGAATTCCTGAGCAAGAGCTCGCTCCAACAGACATCCGTGTATCCCTTCGGCGTCGTGTTCGACCGAGACGCGTCGGTCGCCATCGGCGTGCCGCTCAGCAAGCCGCGGATCTTTCGAATCGAATACGCATCGGGGCGAGGCCTCACCGTGACGTTCGATCTCGGCCTGTCCGACGCATTTCGCTTGGGACGGAAGGCGTCGTTCTCGTTCACCCTCTTCACCCCCGATCCGGCCTGGGGATTTCGCGCCGCGACGGCCGCCTACTACGACTTGTTCCCGACGTCATTCGTCCGCCGCACGGACCCGGCGTGTGAGGGCGCATGGTTCGTGGCTCCTCCGCTGGAGTCGATCGACCAGTCGTACCGGGACTTCGGGCTGGGACTCAACATGGTCGCTTTGGGCAAGGCGTCCAGCCAGAGCTACCAGACGTGGGGCGTTCCCTATGTTCGGTGGGACGACGAACGCGGGATCTACTCGACGGCGTACGGGCAGCATTGGGCGTTCTATCAGCCCATCCAGCACGAGGCCTCGGCGACGCCTTCCTACGACGCCGCCATCACGGGTCTCCGGACGCTCGCCTCGGGCACCGCGAGGAGCTCCGCGCAGTCACGGCTCCGGGAAGAAGCGCGGGCGGCGCTCTCCTCCACCGCTCGGGACATCAATGGCCGGCTCTACTACGAGCGATACGGACGGTTTCTCGCGTACTACGAGGACCCGGAGCCGCAACGCAGCGCCATGATCGACTGGGCCCACGCCGTCGAGCGATATCAAATGGGATCGCCCATCCAAACAGCGCGATCGGACGGTGGTCGCTTGGACGGGTTCCACCTCGATTCGACCTCCGGGATGCGCCGATGGGGCGCCGCAGACGACTACTGGCGGGATCATTGGAGGTCTGCGACCGAACCGCTCACGTTCAGCGACGACAGCGGTCTGGTCGTGCAGCGAGGAGTGTTCCCCATGTATCGCCACATCGCAGAGACCGCGGACTTCGCGCATCGTCGCGGCATGATCCTGTCCGCGAACTTCAACGCCGACCTGACGCGAGCGTGCGGTTGGATCGGGGCGGATCAAATCGACTACTTCGGCATCGAGCAGGGGCTCGCGGCACGCGCACGCACCGGAACGGCGGACCGCTTCGCTCTGTGGAAACGGACGCTCGCCTATCAGCGGCCGGTGAGCACGCTCGATGCGCGAATCGGGGGCGGGAGACTCTCCAGTGCGGAAGTCGACGCTGCGCTTCAGCAAAACCTGTTCTACGGAATCTTCGCCGGGGCCTGGAACCCGAAAACGGAGGCCGGCGCCTCGGGCGAGAAGTCGCCGTGGACCGACGATGAGTTCGCGACTGTGTGGGCGCGATACACACCGCTATTTCGCAAGTTGGCCCGGGCGGGCTGGGAGCCCGTGACGTACGCGAGAGCATCAGATCCGGCCGTTTGGGTGGAGAGGTTCGGCGGAGGGAGGCCGGGGCCGGTCTTCTTCACCCTCCGAAACGAGACGAAGGCTGCTCGGCCCTATCGTCTAGCGATCGATCTTTCCGCCTTGAATCCAACCGGGCCCATGCCCCGGGTCGCATTCGATGAGCTCGGCCGGCGACGAATCGCATTGTCACCGGACAAGGCGCCGAATTCGGCGGTCGTCTCTGGAACCCTCCCG
>DASVPT010000220.1:0-1513 GCA_036389535.1 Actinomycetota bacterium | reverse complement strand
TCTTGCGTGGCGTGAACCGAATCATCCACCTGGATTCATCGATGGACCGGGACTGACCGTCGATCCATCCGAAACCCAACGCCTCGTCAACGGCCTCCGAGTAGGTGATGCCCTTCTTCCCGGAACCCTTCTTGTACAGACCGAGCCAGAGCTCGGAAGCGGCGGCGTTCTTCTCCAGCCATGAACGAAACTCGGCGCCCGACCGAAAGAACCGGGGGTGTTGCGGAGTGGCTATGGCGTCACCATCACCTTGAGCGACTCGCGGTTCGCCATGGCCCGGTATCCGTCCGGGACGCCGTCCAGCCCGACGGTTCGGTCGAACACCTTTCCCGGCTCGATCCGCCCCTCGAGGATGTCCCGCACCAGCTCCCCGATGTAAGCGCGCACCGGCGCCGGTCCCCCACCAACCATGATGTTGCCGAGGAACGCCGGGTACGACGCGGGAATCACCTCGTCTTGAGGAACGCCCACGCGACCGATGGCCCCGCCCGGCCGGGTGATGTTGATCGCCGTTTCGGTCGACGCCTCGGTTCCTACGCACTCCAGAACCGAGTGGGCGCCGAATCCGCCGGTCAGCTCCCGGACTCGCTCGACGGCCTCGTCGCCGCGCTCGGAGACGACATCGGTGGCGCCGAATTCCTTCGCTAATGCGACTCGGTCCTCGTGCCGGCCCATGATGATGATCTGCTCGGCTCCAAGCCGTCTGGCTGCAATCACGGCGCACAGGCCCACAGCGCCGTCGCCGACCACGGCAACCCTCTTGCCCGGTCCGACGTTTGCGACGACCGCGGCATGGTGGCCCGTGCCCAACACGTCGGCGAGTGTCAGGAGCGAGGGCATCAGGGCGTCGTCCTCGCCGACGGGCAAGGGGAACAGCGTCCCGTCGGCTTGCGGAATGCGCAGCGCTTCCGCTTGCGCGCCATTCAAGGAGAGGCCGCCGAAGAATCCGACGTTTACACACGCTGTGGGCAGCCCTTCGCGGCAGAACTCGCAGGTGCCGTCCGAGGATGCGAACGGCATGACGACCAGGTCGCCGCGCTTGAAGTTCCGAACCTCTGGGCCCACGTCCTCGACGATCCCGATCGCCTCGTGGCCCATGGACCGGCCTGTCTCCGACGGCTCCATCTTCGCGTACGGCCACAGATCGCTCCCGCAGATACAAGCTCTGGTAACTCGGAGGATCGCGTCGGTCGGATCGACAATGGAAGGATCCGGGACGTCCTCGACGCGGACGTCGCCTGCTGCATGCATCATCGTCGCTCGCATAGGCGCTCAGTATCGCGGAAACTTTCGCGCGCCTCAGGTGATGTGCTCTAGCATCGTCCCGAGGTGGAACCAGAGACCCGCTATGCCCGCAGCGGCGATATCCACATCGCCTACCAGGTGTGCGGCTCCCTTTCCTGAACGTTGTAGCGGGTTACGCGGCTATCGGAACGGTCATCGACGCAGACTGGCTCCACGACTGGACCACGCACTCTCTGTCCATAGCCACAGCGCATAGCCACAGCCTGAG
>DASVPT010000219.1:0-9740 GCA_036389535.1 Actinomycetota bacterium | reverse complement strand
GCTGGGGTCAGTTTCGGATGGAGCCGCCTGGGTGGCTTCGCTTCGGTCCGGGTCGGTCGCGGTTGACGAGGCCGGGGCGGCGAGATGGCCGGCGGCGTCGGCGGAGCGGGGGAAGGGTGGGGCATGGCCCGCGGAGCCGATCCCGCCGGCCTCCGGGGCTTGCACGGACTGGTCAACACCAGCCAGACGTTCGAGGCGCTCGATGCGCGCGGCCAGTCCGGCCGCCGACGGATCGGCCTCCGGAACGGTGGCCCGAACCATCGCGAGCTCGAGCGTGAGCCGCGGCGACGTGGTCCACCGCATGTCGGTCTGCGCCGCCAGGAGCAGCGACAGGATCCTGCTCAGCTCGGCGACCGTGAACTTCGCGGCTTGCCCCGTCATCCGCCCATGCAGCTCGGGCGCGACATCGAGCAACCCAGGGTCATCGGGCGAGGACCGGACGAGCATCAGGTCGCGGAAGTGCCCCAGCACCTGGCCGGTGAGGTGCCGGAAGTCCTGCCCTTCCTGAACCAGTCGATGAACGATCTCGAACACCGCCCGGGTGTCGTGGACGGCGACGGCGTCCGCCAGCTCGAACTGTACGTCCGACGCCGGCGCGCCGATCAGCGACGCGATGACGGCTTCGGTGATCTCGCCGGCACCCAGCACCGCGCTTTGATCCAGAAGCGACAACGCGTCTCGCACCGACCCTTCGGATTGACGCGCCAACGCCTCCGCGGCGGGGCGGGTGAGGACCATTCCCTCTTCCTTTGAGATCCGTTCGAGATGGTCGGCCACGGCCTCCGTCGGCACCCTGCGGAAGTCGAATCGCTGGCATCGCCCCACGATGGTCGCGGGCATCTTGTGCGGCTCGGTGGTCGCGAGGATGAAGCGAACCGCCGGCGGCGGCTCCTCGAATACTTTCAGCAGCGCGTCGAACGCCTCTCGCGAGAGCCGCTGCGCCTCGTCGATGATGTAGACCTTCTCCTTGCCCATGGCGGGTGCGGTCGGCGCCCGTTCGCGAAGCTCCCTCGCGTCGTCCACGCCGCCGTGGGACGCGGCGTCGATCTCAACGACGTCCAGGTGCGACCCGTCTCGAATCCGCAGGCACTGCTCGCAGGTCCCGTCGGGCTCGGCGGTCGGCCCCCTCTCGCAGTTGACCATTCGGGCCAGGATTCGGGCCGTGGAGGTCTTCCCGGTCCCGCGAGGCCCGCAGAACAGGAACGCATGGGAAAGGCGGTTCTCGCGCACCGCGCCGACCAGCGCGCGGACCACGTGGTCCTGCCCGATGACCTCATCCGGAGCCTGGGGGCGGTACTTCCGGTACAGGGACTGATAACCAGCGTCTTCAGCCATGGCGCTTCCCCTCGCCAGATAAAGGGTGACCGTGCACCCGCCGTTGACTACGAGACGGCCCGGCTACCACCGAGACGACAGCTCCGGTCAGGTGCTCCCGCGGCACCCACCATTGCCCGCTTACCGCTGCTTCCTTCCGGACCTGACGGGGTTCGCAGGTTGGTGTCGCGCGGGACCCGGCCTTCAACACTGCCGAACCCGGGGCGTTCCCGGACCATCCGAGCCGCGGGCGGGCATCGGCCCCGCTAAAGCGGATTGCGGGTACAGGGCACCGCTAGCTCCCCGCCTAGCACGGTCACCAAGCCCGAGTATACGCGCCGCCTCTCCCACGCTCGAAGCAGTGAGGCGGAGCGGGTTCGCCGCTCCGCCTCGGGCCCGGGATCCGAAGAACCCCGGTCGTCGCTCTTTCGATATTCGGGGCTACATCGCCTCCGCGGTGCCGACCTTCGAGCTCTCCACCAGGAAGGCGATCTTGCAATTGACCTTGTAGTTGGTGAGCTGGCCGTCGCCGCCAACGTCGGCGTTGCTCGTGATGACCTCCACGCCGCGGATGTTGCGGATCGACTCGCTGGCCACCTTCACCGCGTTCCGCACGGCGTCGCTGAACGAATTTGGCGAGCTTCCGACGACCTCGATCACCTTGACGACCCCACCGGGTACCTCTCCTTGAGCCATCTCCACCTCCTGTTGTCCTTGCGGCTACTGCTACCCCTGAGGCCGTGAGGATATTCGAACGCGCCGCCCGACGTGCCGCGGACTAAGCTATGGGCTACCCGGAGGGCAGAATGCAGCAGACCGAGCAGCAGGCGATCCCCACGCAAAAGCACTCGGGGTTCGCCGCCCAGGGAATCGCCTACCTCGACGGCCGGTTCGTTCCGATGGAGGACGCCAAGGTCTCCATCGCCACGCACGCCTTCAACTACGGCACCGGCTGCTTCGAGGGGATCCGCGGCTACTGGAACGCCGATCACGAGGAGCTGTACCTCCTGAAGCTCAACCACCATTTCCGGCGACTCCTCAACTCCACCCGGCTGTTCCGGATGGACATTGGCATGTCCGCCGACGAGCTCACGTCCCTGGCGGTCGAGCTCGTTCGTCGAAACGGTTATCGCGAGGATGTCTATGTCCGGCCCATCGCGTACAAGGCCTCGCCGGTGATCCGGGTCGGCCTGCTGGACCTCGAGGACGCCTTCTGCTGCTTCACGGCGCCCATGGGCGCCTATCTGCCGATCGACCGTGGACTCTCGGTCACGGTCTCCGGCTGGCGCCGGAACGACGACAACGCCATCCCCGCGCGGGCCAAAGCGACGGGCGGCTACCTCAACGCCGCACTCGCGATCTCCGACGCCAAAGACGCCGGCTTCGACGAGGCGATCCTTCTGACGGGCGACGGCCACGTCTCCGAGGCCAGCTCATCGAACCTCTTCATCGTGATGCACGACGAACTCATCACCCCAGAGGTCTCCGACGACATCCTGGTCGGCATCACGCGCAACGCGGTGATGGAGGTCGCCGCGAGGCTTGGGATCCCGGCGGTGCAGCGGCGGATCGACCGCACGGAGCTGTTCGTGGCCGACGAGATCTTCCTGTGCGGGACCGGCGTGCAGGTCGCCCCGGTGACCAAGGTCGACGGGCGAGTGATCGGTGACGGCGAGATTGGCGACGTCACCCGGGCCGTCCAGAACCTCTACCTGCAGGCGGTCCACGGCGAGGTCGAGGAGTTCAGGGACTGGCTGACGCCGGCCTACGGCCGGGCCCCCTGGCTCTAGCTAGAGTCAGAGCAACACCGACCGACCCCAAACGCGAAGCGGGGCCCCCGAAGGGCCCCGCTTGGATTTCTCCCGGATCCGCGACCGCTACCGAACGATCTGCGTGGTCGAGCCCGCGCTGTTGTTCGACAGGTTGGGATCGGCCGGACTGGTGGACGAAATACTCGCCCTGTTGACGAGCCTTCCGGTCTGGGTCGGCTTGACCACGATGGTGACCCTCAGCGCGGCGCCCCTTGCGACATCGCCGAGTTGGCACGTGACCCGGTGCTTCGAGGAGTTGTAGGCGCAAGTCCCCTGCGGGGTCGCCGACGAGACGAACTTGGCGCTCGAGGGGAGATTGTCCACGAGCTTCACCCCTGACGCGTCGTCCGGTCCCTTGTTCTTGATGTTGAGGTAGTAGGACAACGGCTTGTTGACCTTCGACGGGTCGGCCGAGTCGTGCTTTCCGAGCGTCAGATCCGCGTTGCCCTTGACGTCGCACACCCCTGTGCCCGACGCGATGTCGGCCTGCGTCGCGGATCCGAATCGGAACGGCACCGTCAATCCGGTAGCTCCAGCCGACGGTGGCGGAGCGGGCCCCTGCGCCGGCTGAGCCGGCTCGTCCGACGGGGGAGGCGAGTACGACACGAACGAGACCTTGTCGACAGCCGCGCCCATATACGGCGGGAACGACGTGTTGTCGTCGCTCAGCAGGTTGAATCGGACCAGGACGGGGCCGTTGCCCGAAAAGATCGGGAACGTCGCCCGCCTGAACACGTAGTCCGGGTAGTTGGGACTCTGCTGCTGATACGCGGCGACGGTCTGCCATGAGCCGCCGTTGTCTCGGGAAACTTCGATCTTCAGGGCGTCGATCGGTGTGAACAGACCAGCGGCGGCCTGCTCCAGGTCGTGGTTCATGAAGACCTCGACCGCCCCCACCGTTCCGGAGAACGCCACTGCTGCCGGCGCCTTGAGGAACGCCTCGTCGCTGTCAAAGTACGGCTTGGCCTTCCAACCGTGTTTGGACGCATCCTCGCTCCTGGATCCGTCCGGGTTGGTGGTGTTTGAAGCCCCGGGCGTCCCCTGTTGCCACTGCGTATCGGGGGTTTCGTCGGGTGCCGCCTCCACCGTCTGCGCCGTCCATCCCTCCGCACCGGTCTCGAAGTCGTACGTCGCTTCGACGGTTGGATCCCCGAGCGACGGGGGCGTAACGAAGAAATCGTAGCCCTTCCCGCCGTTGGTATCCGTCGACGCCGCGCCGTTACATGCGGCGGAGCGAACGGCGAACTCGTAGTGCTTGTCAGGATCGAGGCCGAACACCTCAACCTGATGGATCTTGGTCCGGGCAGGCGTCCCGACCTGCGTCCAGGCCGTCGTCGACTTCTCGCGGAAGATGACGAAGGAGTTCGACGGAACGTCCGTCTCCCACGACACGGTCATGTTTCCGCTCGACACACCCTCGTGGATGCCGAGGTTGCTGATGGCCGGCGCAGGCGTGTTCGGATCGCACGCCTCACCCTCGGGGTTCGTGTTGTTGTTGGTGAACAGCACCAGCTTCGGACGTAGGTCCGGTCCGCGCGATCGCCGGTTGAATCCGAACTCCATTGCAAATAGCTGCTCGGGCGTGGCCTGCGTGGCGTCGTACCGGAACGCCGCGTCGCGTTCGCCGTTGGATGCGGCCAGGGTGTCCTTCAGCTTCTGAAGGTCGCCACACTGGAACGTGAAGTCGTACTCCTGGTACGCCCCCCGGAGATGCGTCGTCTCGGGCGGCACACGCGCGTCCGCGGGCGATTCATGGATGGTCTGGTAGTCCTGGGTCCCCCAATCGGGCTCGAGAGCCGACGGGAGCAGGTCCACCGTCAGCTGCGGGTCTCCGATGTACGGGATGGTCCAGTTGTGCGAGCTGGTGAGCTCGATGGCTGCCCCCGTGATGTTGGCGGGATTCACCGCACCCTCAGGGATTCGGAACATGAACGCCCCGAGGAGCCCGGCGCTGCCGCCGTCATCGCTCGCGTAGAGCTGTGTCCCGGTCTTCCAACCTCCCGCGGCATCCTCGGCGAGCTGCCCGATGTCCGGCGCGTTCGCCTGGAACACGGACGACGGGGTCTTGACCGTCACGGACTGTGAGACCTCATGATCGGGGCTCGCCAGATCCTTCGCCTTGAGGGTCACTGTCGCGTTTTGGCCAGGCGTGAAACCGGTCAGGAGGATCTCATGCTTCGTCCCGACCATGGGCTTGTCGGCGTACCCCGCAGAGGTCTCCACCGTCCCGATGTCCAATCCAGGCCAGTCTGAGTCGTCCTTGATGTTGTACGAGTCGATGAACGTGTGCGAGCCGCCAACCACGTTTGCCGTCGCGGTGGCCGTCGTCGGCTCGTTCGTCTGGAACGTCACCTTGGCGGTGTTCGCGCTGGGCGTGGTCACCGCGACGTTCGAGATGACGGGGCTGCCCGACTGGTCGACCTGAAGTTCCGGGCCAGGCACAAACACGGGTCCATTGAACTTCGAGATGTTGCCGCTGGCGGCGAGAGCGAAGCCCTGACGCTCCCGAGCGATGGCGGGCGCCGAAACCGTGATCGTGTAGTCGCCGGCGGCCAGGTCGGGCGAGTCGACCCGAACACGCTCGGTGAGGTTCCGGTTATCCGGCGGGGCGGTTGCGTTATTCGGGGTTCTCGCCACCGCCACGGTCGGATCCGTGACGCTGTTGAAGTTGTTGCCGATGTAGGTTGCGCCGTTTGGCCCGGTGACCTTCAAGTTCAGGTCGTTGACAAGCGACGAGGTCCCGGCGGCGGCAGAGGAGCCGAAGTCGGTCCAATCGAGCGTGACGTCAAGCGGCTTGCCGGGCTCGACATGGACCTTGAATTGCCGCTGGGCGTTAACACCGAGCGGGAAGGAGGTGCAGTCAGTCTGGGCGAGACCGCCCGCGTCGACGCACTCCTGCTTACCGTTGACGTCTCCGCGGTACACGTCCATGTACCAGTTGTTGGAGGGGTCGCCCGCGAAGTACAGAGAGTTGTCCAGGTTCACGCGTCCGAACCCCTGGCCCCACGACGGCCATTGGCCATCCTGCGCTCTATCGCTACCGTCGTTGCCTGAGTAGAAGCCACGCATTCGAACGGCGCCGTTGATCAGCGCCGCCTTAACCAGCGCGGCGCTGGGGTCGTGACGGCGCGAGTCGTCTGGCGCTCCTGCGGCGAAGCCGCCGCCCCCGACCGAGCCGGCTCCGAAATCGCCGGCAGCGTATCCGTCGAAGAAGTACTGCCGGACCAGCGTGGAAAGTCCGGTCAGGATCGGGCTCGACATCGAGGTTCCCTGCGCCGTGTGGTAGCCGTCATTGGTCCCGCCCTTGACCGAAACGACTATCTGCCCCGGCGTGGCCACGTCGGGTCCCAATCTGCCGTCGGCGGTGGGGCCGTGGGACGAGAAGACCGCGATGGAATCGATAGACGCCATCGGTTGGCGGCCGTTGGCCGACGCCGCGCTCGAGATGTTGTTCTTCGCTGTGGATGGGCTGCCGATCGACCCCGGCGCTGGTCCGCTGTTTCCAGCTGAGACAGAAATCAGCATGTCCTCGTTGTCCCAGACGAACTGGTCGAGGTCGTTCGCCTTGCCGTCGTCGACGAGAGGGGCGACCAGACCCCACGAGTCGTTGTGGGTCCGGGCATCCTCCAGCGGCCGATAGCAGGGCGACGCGGCTGTGGCGCCTGCAGGGTCGGCGCAGCCTGCGGTGAAATCGATGGGATTGCCGGTGACTGGCGATGACGTCGGCACACTCGCCGGCTTACGCGGGCGATAGGCCTGACGGAAGAGCTGGTAGAGGTCACTGGGAATGGCGAGACCGCCGCTCGCCGTCCCGATGTTCTGGCTGACCAGCATGGCGCCGGGCGCCATCCCGTCCTCGCCGTTCGGCGTTCCGTACGGCGCCTGGTCACCGGTCACGGAACCGGTGGTGTGCGAGCCGTGCGACGACTCGTCGAAGGGATTCGGGCCGGTGTTGCCGAGGTCGAAGAATGCCACGACCTTGCGGTGGTTCGTGTTGTTGTCCGTGACGGTCGTCATCTGCGCGGTCGAGGTGCCGGCCGCTGCCTGTGTGTACTCAGCCTTCTTGCAGTTCATCAACGTTCCCGGGTCGCAGTCGCGGAAGGCGACGTGCGCACGGCCGTTGAGGTCGTAGGTGTAGTTGATCCCGGTGTCCGCCACGCCGGCCGTTTGACCCGCACCCGTCAGACGTCCGGGTGCCGTCGCCGCGAGGAGGTCCCGCACTCCCGTGTCGGTGACCCATCGCGCGTTCGAGTTCAAAAGGACAACCGTCGGCTTGACGCTCACCCACTCCACGCCAGAGAGGGCCGCGATCGCCGGGACCTCAGCGCTGGTGGCGCGAGCTTGCACGACGTGGAGGTCATCGTTGACCACTTCGACGCCGTGGATCGCGTCGATGGCCTGACGGACCTGCGCCGCGTTCGGTTCGGTGCGGAAGACGCCGACCTCGTAGACCCGCGTTCCCGTGAGCTCGAGGAGGCCCTGCTTTCCGGCAGAGGCGACCGGCACACGCCAAGCGGGCTGGTAGAAGCCCATCCATCGCACGGAAGAATCCGAGGCGATGGCGGCTTTCTGGACCGTCGTGGCCCGAACGATATAGGTGTTCTCCGGCAAGAAGCCCGCGACGATTCCACCCGCGTTCTGAACCGCAGCGTCGGCTTCGGCGAACTTGGAATCCTTGACCTGAAGAAGCCAGTACTGGGCTGTGCCTGGGGCGAGGGACGCCTCGGCCACCTGAGCGATTCCCGACTGGGTCGGCAGGGCGTCGGAGAGCGGATCGAACGCACCGACCTCGAGTCGGATCAGGTTCGCTCCCTCAGCGGCAAAGTTCGGGATCACCCCGCCCGCCGAAGACGCCGCTTTGGGGTCGCCCGGCGCCGCGCTCGAGGGGAGCATCGGCATGAGGGCGCCAACAAGTGCGACCAGCGTTGTGATGACTGCTGCGGGCAGCCGCCGTCCAATGAGATGCGAATGGTTTGTCATCGAGTTCGATCCCCCTCGCCTCGCGTACGGGCCGCGAGCGACTAGTTATTGCTGAGATGGCGAAGTGTAACCAGCCGCTCTGCCGAAGCACAAGCAAAATGGCCAACTGCGCGAAGAGGGCAATGCAGAAGCGGGGCCCCCGAAGGGCCCCGCTTGCATTGCTCCTGCCAGGTATCGACCCCTTACGGCTACCGAACGATCTGGGTAGACGCGCCGGCGCTGTTATTGGAAAGATTCGGATCGGCCGGACTCGTGGACGACAGACTTGCCCTGTTCACGATCCGCCCGGTCTTGGTCGGCTTGACCGTGATGATGACCCTCAGCGAGTCGCCACTCGCGACGTCCCCCAGGTTGCACGTGACTCTGTGCTTGGAGGAGTTGTAGGCGCAGGTCCCCTGCGGAGTCGACGTCGACACGAACTTCGCACTCGAGGGAAGGTTGTCCACCAGCTTCACACCCATCGCGTCGTCAGGTCCCTTGTTCTTGACGTTCAGGAAGTACGACAACGGCTTGTTGACCTTCGAGGGGTCGGCCGAGTCGTGCTTTCCGAGCGTCAGATCCGCCGAAGCCACCACCGAGCATGCACCCGTCCCGGCGGCGATATCGGCCGGCGTGGCGTCTCCAGACCGCAGCGCCGGGTTCAGTCCGGTCGCACCTGCCGAAGGAGGCGGCACTGGACCGGTCAGGGGGTTTCCGGTCGTCTGGGTGGTGGCCGCTTGGTTGGGGTACGAGGCGAACTTCACCTCGTCGACCGACGCTCCCAGATAGGCAGGGCTCGATATCAGCTCATCTGACGCGAACCTGAAGCGGATCTGGAGCGAGCCGCCTGGGTTCGGGTGGTTGAACCGGACATCCTGCGGTTCGTACTCCGGATAGTCGGCGTTCGTCCCGGTGAAGCTGGCCGCGGTCGTCCAGTCGGTGCCATTCGCCGAGTACTGGACGTGGACGTAGTCGAAGTCCTCCTCCAGGTCTCGTGCCAGCTGAAACTCGATTCCAACCTGGGCTCCCGCGAAGGCCACCGACGGAGACGTGAGCGTGGTCTCGTCCTCGTCGCTGTACCCCTTATTGGCCGGGTTACCGGCGACGGCCACGTGCCAGCCGTTCCCCGAGCCGCTGGCCCCAGGCGCGCCGCGGACCCAGGTGGAATCCGGGGGGGTTGGGCTGGTCGTTGTGGCGACGCTCCAACCTTCGTCACCACTCTCGAAGGTGTAGCTGGCGTGCTGAGTCCTCGGACCGGGGTCGGGGGCCGGAGGCGGGAAGAAGTCGTACGCCGCCCCGCCATTCGTATCGGTGGTCCCGGCCCCATTGCACGCCGTCGAGCGGACCACGAACTCGTAGTTCTTGGATGAATCCAGCCCAAGCACTTCGACGTGGTGGACCTTGGTCAGGGCGGGAGTCCCGACTTGCGTCCAGTCGGTCGTCCCCTGTTGCCTGAACAGGACGAACGAGTCCGAATCGACGTTCGTCTCCCACGACACCGTCATCGAGTTCGCCTGGATGCCTTCATGGATTCCGACCTGCGATATGGTCGGCGCGGGGGTGGACGGGTCGCAGGCCCGCCCCGTTGGGTTCGTCCCGGTCGCGGTGGTGTAGAGCACAAGCTTGGGCCGCAGATCCGGACCCCGGGAGCGTCGG
>DASVPT010000218.1:0-2908 GCA_036389535.1 Actinomycetota bacterium | reverse complement strand
TGGAAAGGGAGTAGCAAGCGATGGATATCGAGACCCGGCTCCAGCAGCTGCGCGAGCTCATCGAGCAGGCGCGTTCGATGCCGCTGTCTTCGAGCGTGATGGTGAACCGCGAAGAGATCCTCGAGCTCATCGAGACGGCGGCGAGCAACCTTCCCGAGGAGATCAGGCAGGCTCGGTGGGTGGTCAAGGACCGCGAAGACCTTTTGGCGAAGGCGCGCCGCGACGGCGAGATCATCGTGGCCAAGGCCAGACAGGAGCGCGATCGTTTGGTCTCTCGCGAGGAGGTCGTCCGAGCGGCGCAGTCCGAGGCCGAACGGCTCGTGGGCGAGGGACGCGAACAGTCTCGCCAGCTCAGCCTGGAGGCGGAGGACTACGTCGAGAGCAAGCTCGCGGAGCTCGAGCAGGTGCTCACTGGCGCGACTCAGGACCTCGAGGGAGCCCTGGCCCAGGTGCGGCGGGGCCGCGAGATGTTGAGCGCCGGGGGAAACCGGGCCGCAGACCAGGCGCCGCGGCCGCCGAAGCCCGTGGACATCGACCTGACGGCGATGGAGCAACCGGTCGAAGCGGAGCAGCAGGCATGAAGGACGTCAACGTTCGGGATCTGATCGGCCAACCCGGCGCCTCGCGGAGGCTTCGGGTGTCGGAGCCCGTCCCCGGTCTGGCCATGGAGCTGGCCGTCGTCCCGGAGGACAGCCCCGTCAAGGGAGACGTCTTGCTCGAGAGCGTGGTGGAAGGAATTCTCGTGAGCGGGTCGCTGTCAGGCGAAATGACGCTGACCTGCGCGCGGTGCCTGACGACCTTCGAGGGGAGCTTCGATCTCAGTGTTCACGAGCTGTTCACGGCGGACGCGACCGAGGAAGACGACGAATATCCGGTCTCCGACGGGTTCGTGAATCTGGAGGCCCTGATCCGTGACGCGGTCCTGCCGGCCATGCCGTTCGCCCCGCTTTGCCGTTCGGACTGCCTCGGGATCTGCGAGCGCTGCGGGCGCGACCGAAACGTCGGGCAGTGCGTCTGCACCCCGGACGTCGACAGCCGGTGGGCGCCGCTGGCTGCGCTCCGGTTGCCCGAACCAAGCACGTCCCAGCAGAGCGCGAGGCGCTGATCACAGCGCCCCAACGAACGAAGAACGAGGAGGACTGAAACCACATGCCGGTTCCGAAACGAAGGACCACCAAATCGAAGGGGAGACAGCGCGCCGCGCACTGGAAGTCCACTCCGCCCACCTACGCGGAGTGTCCGCAGTGCCACCAGCCGAAGCTCCCACACCGAGTCTGCGCGAACTGCGGGTACTACGGAGGTCGGCGGGCCATCGAGGTCGAGTAGAGGCGGCCGGCCGCGTGCCAAGGAAGCCCACCGAGCTGGAGCGAGTCCTCGGGATCCGCTTTCGAGACGGCGAGCTCCATCGCGCCTCGCTCACCCATCGGTCGTTTGCGTTCGAGCAGGGATCTCGGATCACCAACGAGCGACTCGAGTTCCTGGGGGACGCGGTGCTCGGACTGGTGATCACCGACATCGCGTTCGATGCCTTCCCCGACCTTTCGGAGGGCGAGCTCGCGAAGCTTCGGGCGGCGGTGGTCAACATGCACGTGCTCGCCGAGGTCGCGAGAGAGCTCGGCCTGGGCAGCGAGGTGCTGCTCGGGCGGGGCGAAGAGCAGTCGGGCGGCCGCGACAAGGCCAGTATCCTGGCCGACGCCCTCGAGGCGGTGATCGGCGCGCTGTACCTGGACCGTGGGCCCAAGAAGACGCACGAGCTGCTGCACCGGTTGTTTTGGAACCGAATGGTCGCCTGGGTGCGGGGCGAAGGCGCACGCGATTACAAGACCATCCTTCAGGAGCTTGCCGCGCAAGACGTCGGCCGGCTTCCCGAATACCGCGTGGAAGAACGCGGCCCGGACCACGAAAAGGAGTTCACCGCTCGGGTGTTCCTCGGTGGGCGTGAGTTCGGCGTCGGAACCGGACGCTCCAAGAAGGAAGCGGAGCAGCGGGCCGCCCGCAAGGCCTACGAGCGCGTGACGAACGGGCTGGCGAGCCCACCGGATCAGCTGGCGAAGGAGCTCTGAGGTGGAGCTTCCGGAAGTCGAGGTGATGCGGCGCGATCTCGAAAAGGAGGTCGTGGGCAAGCGGGTGGCCAGCGTCGAGGTGAGGTCTCACCGGAACGCCATGCGGGTCATTCGGCGGCACTCCCGGCGAAAGGAGTTCGAGGACCGCATTGCCGGGAAGAAGATCACCAAGGTCGACCGGAAGGGGAAGTACGTCCTCCTTTATCTGGAGGAAGGAGACGTGCTGGTCGTCCACTTCGGAATGTCGGGGCAGCTCCTCCGGGGGACGAAGCGCCAGGCGCTTCCGCCCCACACCCACGTCGTGTTCGAGCTCGCGCAGGGCGGCGACCTTCGGTTCGTGGACGCGCGAACGTTCGGGGAGCTCTTCGTGACCAAGGTGGACGAGCTCGGCAAGATCAAGGAGCTGGACCACGTCGCGATCGACCCGCTGGAAGACACGTTCACGTGGCAGGAGTTCTCTGGAGAGCTGGCGCGGCGAGCGGCCAAGCTCAAGCCGCTCCTGATGGACCAGAAGTTCATCTCGGGGCTGGGGAACATCTACTCGGACGAGGTGCTGTTCGCGGCGGGCCTCAGGCAGGATCGCGGTTCGGAGTCCCTGTCGTCGCAGGAAGTGCGCCGCCTGTACCGCGCCATGCGAGAGGTGGTGCAGGACGCGATTCGGTTCCGGGGGACAACGCTCGGCGACGAAGCGTACGTCGACCTGTTCGGCAAGCCCGGAGACTTCCAGAGTGAGCTCAAGGTCTACGGCCGGAAGGGTCAGCCGTGCCGCCGGTGCCGGACGCCGATCGAAGCGGTGAAGGTCAACGGGAGGACGAGCTACTTCTGCCCGCAGTGCCAGAGTTGAT
>DASVPT010000217.1:0-2367 GCA_036389535.1 Actinomycetota bacterium | reverse complement strand
GACCTTGTCGATCTCGTCGAGCATCATGACCGGGTTCTTCGTACCGGACTCCTTCAGCGCACGCACGATTCGACCTGGCAGCGCGCCGACGTAGGTCCGGCGGTGGCCGCGGATCTCCGCTTCGTCGTGGATGCCGCCGAGCGAGATGCGGACGAACTTCCGCCCGAGCGCGCGCGCCACGCTCTCACCAAGCGAGGTCTTGCCGACGCCGGGCGGGCCGACCAGCGTGAGGATGGCGCCCGAGCCGCGGCCGGTGACCGCGCCCAGGCCCCGCTCCTGGCGAAGCTTGCGAACCGCGAGGTACTCGATGATGCGGTCCTTCACGTCGTCCAGGCCGGTGTGGTCCTCGTCCAGGATCCGCCGCGCCTCGGCGATGTCCAGGTTGTCCTCGGTCCGGATGTCCCAGGGAAGCTCGGTCATCCAGTCGAGATAGGTCCGGATCCAGCCGTACTCGGGGTTCTGCTCGGAAGTCCGCTCCAGGCGCTTCAGCTCCCGCTCGGCCTCCTTACGAACGTCCTCGGGCATGCCGGATTCCTCGATCTTCTTGCGGTACTCCTCGACGACGTTCTCCTCGGTGTCCTCGCCGAGCTCCTTCTTGATGGCCTCCATCTGCTGGCGAAGGAGGAACTCGCGCTGGCGCTTGTCCATGTCTCCGGCGACCTCGTCGCGGATCTTGGCCTTGAGGTTGACGTCGGCCAGGGTGTTCTTGGCCCAGGTGAGGACCTTCTCCAGGCGCTGCTCGACGTCGAGTGTCTCCAGGACCTCGATCTTCTGCTCGAAGGAGAGGTCGGGCGAGTAGCCGGCCATGTCGGCGAGGGCGCCCGGCTCGTCGATGCCCCGGAGGAGCTCGGCGAACTGAGGAACGCCCCGCGCGTCCAGGATGTTCTCGACGGTGGCTCGGTACTCGCGGGCGAGCTGGTGGGCTTTTTCGGTGGCGTCGTCGGGGTCGGGGCGAGCTTCGAACTGGACCCACGTGGCGTCGCCGGTCCCGGCGATCCCGGAGCCGATGAGGGCTCGGTGAAGGCCGCGAATGACGAGGGCCTGGACGCCGCCGGGCGTGCGGCCCATCTCCTCGATGACGGCGACGGTCCCGACCCGGGCGTACTTGCCGTCCTCGGTCCGAGGGACCAGCAGGAGGGTGTCGTCGGCCGAGCGAGCGGCCGTGACTGCGGCCTTGGCCTCAGGGGTCTCGAGGGTGACGGTGACCGCCATGTGCGGCAGAACGACCCCGGTGTTCAGGGGGAGGAGGGGAAGAATCTTCGTTTCCAGCTGTTCAGGCACGTCTACTTCTCCTAGTCAGGATGTATCTCGATCAACGATCAGTTGCGACCCACTATTCCGCCCTTCGCCCAGACTTGAGCGAAGGGCACTCAACGTCGCAGGACCGGTCGATCGAGACTAAGACGCATAAGCGTTGAATTTGTCAGCGGGTTATCCTCACCTAGCCAATGGAGAGTTGGTGGATCCGCGGCATCACTATCGCGTGGAAGCCTGAGGTAGTCACCGCCACTTTCACGGTCGTCTACGCCGCCGCTGCTGTTGCCACGTTCTTTGTCATTTTCGTCGCTACGACCACCGCGACTAAGCAACTCAGTGAAACGCGCGCGACGCGACTCACGGAGCTGATGACGGACTTGTCACGACGTTGGGATGAACCGTCGATGCTCCATGCCAGGCAGGTCGAAGGCAGTTTCCGAACCGCTGATCGACTTCGAGCGAAGTTTCCGAGACTCTATGAGAAGAACCACTCCAAGGCTTATGAAGCGCTTCGAATCCCAGACTTCTTTGAAGATGTGGCCATCTTTGTCAAGGAGGGGCACCTACCGCCGGAAACCGTGAGGTTGTCGCTCGGTACACCGATGGTTCGGCATTGGGACTACTGGAAGAAGACGGTCGACTACTTCCGGTCGAGTCAACCAACCGCCTATGCAAACTGGGAGGAAGTTGCGACCGAGCTCCGCTAGGCGTGTGGTGGTTTCTTGACCGTCCGGATCGGCCCGGGCAAACGATCGAAGTGTTCAAACAGCATCGAGGTCACCGCCTCAACGTTAGCACGCGGCGAGCCCTTGAGACGAGCTGGCGAAGCTACCTGCCTTGTTGTTCGGCCGTGCGCCAGATAGCTCGAATCTTCCGCTGCCTTTCCGGATCTTCTCCTAGAGGAGCGGAAGACAAGCTGTGGATAGTGTCGTAAGCAAGTGCATGTAAACGACGTTGCACGAGACCGTCGGGGCCCTCATCCGGCTTCGAGACCCGCGTCGCCGCTATGCGTCTATTGCGCACCGGCATTGTCTTCGCCTCCCTCCATAGCAGCTGAGAGTTCCCTCAACGACTCCTCACTATGGATCTCGACCGTGTCCTGTTGAGACG
>DASVPT010000216.1:0-45052 GCA_036389535.1 Actinomycetota bacterium | reverse complement strand
GCCGCCGCCTGCGCATCGCGCGTGGGTCAGGCACCACGACCCACGAGGTGAACGCGCTTCTCAAGGAATTCGGCCAGGCCCGCAAGATGATGAAGTCGATGATGGGGATGGCCGGGCTGGGCGGCGGAAAGGGTAGAGGCGGCATGCGACTTCCGAAGCTTCCCGGCATGCCGAACCTTCCGAGCAGCTGACGAGCGAGGAACGATGGTCAAGATCAGACTGATGAGAATGGGAGCGACCAAGCGGCCGTTCTACCGCGTGGTCGTGGCGGACGCTCGCAGCCCGCGAGACGGCCGGATCATCGAGAGCATCGGCAAGTACCACCCGCTCTTGGAGCCGTCCGGCATCGAGATCGACGAAGAGCGGGCCCTGCACTGGTTGTCGCGCGGAGCGCAACCGAGCGAGCAGGTTCACAACCTCCTGCAGAAACAAGGCATTTGGGAGCGGTTCGAGCAGTCGCGCGGCACGCCAAAGCCCAAGCGCGCCCGCAAGGCAGCCACATAGGAACGTCGCTCGCGACCCCCATGCCATCCGCCGTCAAAGAGGTTCTGGAATACATCGCCAAGAGCATCGTCGACGACCCGGACGCCGTCGAGATCGCCGAATCACAAGACGGTGACAGCGTCACGCTCAAGCTCTCCGTCGCCTCGGACGACGTGGGAAAGGTGATCGGAAGGCGGGGTAGGACCGCCCGCGCCATACGCGACATGGTTCGGGCCGCCGGAGCGAAGTCCGGAGTCACCGCCTCGGTCGAGATCGAGGGTTGAGCACCGAAGCCCCGCAGTGGATCGTCGTGGGGCGCGTCAGCCGCGCGCACGGCGTGAGAGGCGAAGTCGCCGTCCAATCGCTCTCGCAGATCCCAACCCGATTCGAGCCGGGTTCGCGGGTGTTCGCCGGCGAGGACGCTGATCGTCCGCTGACCGTTGCCCACTCCAGACCGCACGGTGGCCGAGTGCTCGTTCGATTCAAGGAAGTTCCCCACCGCGATGCGGCGGAAGCGCTCAGGGGAGCGCTGCTCTTCGTCCCGGCCTCCTCGATGCCGAGCCTCGATGATGGCGAGTACTGGACCCACGAGGTGGTGGGCTGCGAGGTCTTCACCGACGAAGGTCGTTCGCTCGGACGGATCCGCGAGATCATTCAGACGCAGGCCAACGACGTGTGGGTCACGGATGGGGCGGACGGCGAAACGCTCATCCCCGCGCTCAAGGACGTGGTGGAAAGCGTGGACCTCGCGGCACGCCGGGTCGTGGTCCGAGAAGTGAGCGGCCTGACCGCTCCCTGACCAATTGATGGCGTTGCCCAGAACCGGTGATGCATGGTGCCGGTGATGAAGGTCGACATCCTCAGCCTCTTCCCGGGGATGTTCGACGGGCCGTTGCGCGAGAGCCTCCTGGGCCGGGCCATCGAGACGGGGCTCATCGACGTTCGAGTTCACGATATTCGCGATCACTCGAGTGACCGGCACCGCCAGGTGGACGATTACTCGTTCGGCGGCGGCCCCGGCATGGTCATGAAGCCCGAACCGATCTTCAGCGCCGTCGAGGCGCTGGGCGACGGGGCGAAGCGCGTGGTCCTCCTTTCCGCCGCGGGCAAGCACCTCGACCAGCGGTTGGTCGCTGAGCTGGCCGCGGAACCCTGGCTCGTCCTCATCTGTGGCCGTTACGAAGGAGTCGATGAGCGAGTGGTCACGGGACTCCCCGCCGAGGAGATATCGGTCGGGGACTTCGTCCTGGCCGGCGGCGAGGTCGCCGCATTGGTTGTCCTCGAGGCGGTCAGCCGGTTGATTCCCGGTGTGGTCGGAAACGAGGAATCGCTCGAACCCGAGTCGTTCCAGAGCGGTCTTCTGGATCATCCCCATTACACGCGGCCCCGGGTCTTTCGTGGCATGGAGGTTCCCGATGTTCTCCTCTCCGGAGATCATCAAAGGATCGCCGAGTGGCGCCGCCAAGCCGCGGAAGAGAAGACGCGAAAGAACCGGCCCGACCTGCTCGAACGCTTCGAGGAACCGAAGCCGGGCGAATGAACGCCGGTGCTATCATGGCGCCGACCCCGTCTCCCGGAAAGTGTCGACGCATGAACAAAACGGACCTTGTCGAAAGCACGCGCCTGCGCGACGACCTCCCGGAGTTTCGACCCGGTGACACGGTCCGCGTGCACGTTCGAGTCGCCGAGGCCGGGAGAGAGCGCATTCAGGTCTTCCAGGGCGTGGTGATCCGCCGGCAGGGCGGCGGGCTGCGAGAGACCTTCACCGTTCGAAAGATGTCCTTCGGGGTCGGCGTGGAGCGGACCTTCCCGCTTCATTCGCCAACCATCGGAAAGATCGAGGTCGTCACCAAGGGCAGGGTTCGACGGGCGAAGCTCTACTACCTGCGAGAGCTCCGAGGTAAGAAGGCACGGATCCGCGAACGAAGGGAACCCGTTGCGCCGTCTGCGGCGGCGGCACCGGTCCCCGGAGAGGAAGCGGAGCAGGCCTAACCATGCCGGACGATTCTTCGCACCAGTCCGGACTAGAAGAACCCGAACCGGCCGCCGAATCGGCCGCCGAATCGGTTCCAACCACCGAGCCTCCTCCCATTACCAATCCGGTCTCTGCCGCAGACGCGGCCACGAACACGGAATCACTGGATCCCGTGGTCGAGACCGAGCCGCCGCCCGCTGCGCCCGATGAGGAAGAAGAAGACAGGGCCGGTTCGAAAAACGGAAAGAAGACGGGTCTGGCGTTCCTCAAGGAACTGCCGATCCTGCTCCTCATCGCGTTCGGCCTGGCCCTGCTCATCAAGACGTTTCTCGTCCAGGCGTTCTATATCCCGTCGGAGTCGATGGAGCCGACGCTGGACGTGGGAGACCGAGTCCTGGTGAACAAGGTCGTCTATCACCTCCACACGCCCCGGACCGGCGACATCATCGTGTTCGAGGAGCCGCATCCAGGCCCTCAACCACACCGCAACCCGCTGCAGGCGTTGTTGCACTGGCTCACGCAGGGACTGGGCGTCTCGGCGAGCCCCGAGCGTGATTTCATCAAGCGCGTGATCGCGGTTCCCGGCCAGACGCTCGAGATCAAACAGGGTGCCGTCTTCGTCGACGGCCACCGCCTGACCGAGCCCTACTTATCCCGGGCCGCGGATCGCCGCGACTACCCGCCGACGAAGGTGCCGCCCAAGAATCTCTTCGTGATGGGGGACAACCGAACGAATTCGAACGACTCACGATTCGGTCTGGGGTTCATCCCGTACGACAAGGTGGTCGGGCGAGCCTTCGTGATCATCTGGCCGCCGTCCGACGTGAGCTTGATTCGGCGACCCGGCTGAGTCGTCGATTCGGAAAATGGCGAACGTGGCCAGCGAGGCGCAGGGAAGGCCCATCGATCACTACGAGCGCCGGCTTCGAGACGAGGGGTTCCGCCTCATCGCCGGAGCCGACGAGGCGGGGAGGGGCGCACTGGCCGGTCCGCTCGTCGCCGCGGCGGTGATCCTGCCCGAGCGATTTGCCGTGGACGGTCTGGCCGACTCGAAGGCGCTCACGGCGCTTCAGCGAGACGCATGGTTCGCCCGAATCCAGGCCGAGGCGCTGGCCGTGGCGGTGTGCCGGGCCTTCCCGAGCCGAATCGACCATCGTGGCCTGCACGTCTCGAACCTGTTCCTGTTGCGCCGAGCGCTCCGGACGCTGCCCCTCCAGCCGGACTTCGTGCTCTCGGACGGTTTTCATCTCTCCGGTATTCGAACGCCGCATCTGTCGATCAAGAAAGGTGACGAGGTCACGGCGACCGTTGCGGCGGCGTCCATCGTTGCCAAGGTGACCCGCGATCGAATCATGGACCGGTACCACCGCCGGTTTCCGCAATACGGCTTCGACCGGCATCGGGGATACGGCACCATGTCTCACCGCGCGGCGATCGCACGGTTCGGTCCTTCGCCGATCCACCGCATGTCGTTCAAGGGGATGGATCTCTACATGAACGATCCCGACACGTATCAGCGGCTGTACGGACGCGACGAGGTGGATCCCGCGTGAGCGACGACGACATCGAGCGCTACGAGGACGAGCTCGAGCTCCGGCTGTGGCGTGAGTACCGAGACGTGGTGCAGATGTTTCGTCATGTGGTGGAGACCGAGCAGCGGTTCTACCTCGCCAATCAGGTCGAGCTGACGAAGCACGATTCGCCCGGCGGGCCGTGGTTCGAGCTGGAGCTCACCGATGCGTGGGTGTGGGACATCTATCGCCCGACGCGCTTTGTCAGCCGCGTGCGCATCGTCACGACAAACGACGTGAACATCGAGGAGCTCACTCACAAGGAGATCGTGGCCGACTCTCTCGGCGTCACCGACACACCCGAAGGCCCCGACCCGCGCACGAGCTGACCGTCGTGTCGGCGCCGGGCCGCATGCTGCGGGCGTGGAGCAGCCGGAAAGGACGGGCCTCGGCGCGCGTGGTGAGGATGAGGCCGCCGAGCACTACCGACAGCGAGGGTACCGGGTCCTCGAGCGGAATTGGAGCTGCCGGTTGGGTGAGATCGATCTGATTTTGACGAAGGGCGAGACCCTCGTGTTCTGCGAGGTGAAGACGCGGCGCGGTTCGTCACTCGGCGGCCCATACGAGGCAGTCACATGGAAGAAGCAACGAACACTTCGGCGGCTGGCCGAGGCGTTCCTTGTCGCATCTGGAGCCCGGCCCGCGGACATTCGCTTCGACGTGGCCAGCGTGACAGTCCCTGCATTCGGCATGCCCTCGCTACACGTGTACGAGAACGCGTTCTGAAATCAACGCCGCAGGTCGCAGCGGTTGCGAAACGTTCGTGTCGGTGGTCGCTCGTACGGTGAGCGTTCGATGTATGGGAGGGTGTTCGCGGTTGCCGTCGTCGGCGTGCATGGCCATCTCATCACGGTCGAAGCGCACGTGGGGCGGGGACTTCCTGCGCTGACCATCACCGGACTTCCGGGCGCCGGCATCCAGGACGCGAAGGATCGCGTTCGGCCATCTGTGGAGAGTTCCGGCCTCGAGTGGCCGCTCCGGCGAGTCGTCGTCAACCTCTCGCCCGCGGGTCTGCGGAAGGAAGGGCCCGGCTTCGATCTGCCCATCGCGCTCGGAGTGCTGTCGGCATCGGCGCAGGTTCCTCGTCAGGCGCTGTCCTCGTACGCGTTTTCCGGAGAGCTTTCCCTGAAAGGCGAGCTCGTTCCGACCCCGGGGATCCTTTCGGTGGCCATCGCGGCGGCCCGCGCCGGTCTGAAGGGCGTGGTGATTCCGGAGGCGAACGTGGCCGAGGCTCGGCTGGTCGAAGGGCTCGACGTGGTCGGCGCGCGGACGCTTGCCGACGCCGTCGGGTTCCTCCGGGGTCAGTGGACGCCCGATCCCGGCATGTCGCCGGGCGAGACCGCCCGCCCCTCGCCGCCTTCCGTGGACTTCGCCGAGGTCAGAGGTCAGGGAGTGGCCAGACGCGCGCTCGAGATCGCCGCGGCCGGCGGCCACAACACGCTCATGATGGGTCCGCCCGGAGCCGGCAAAACGATGCTGGCGCGTCGGTTGCCGACGATCCTCCCGGAGATGACGCGAAACGAAGCGCTGGACGTCACTCGGCTGCATTCGGTGGCGGGCCTGTTGTCGGGCGGATTGATCGAGGTGCGACCGTTTCGCTCGCCCCACCATTCCATTTCGTTGGCGGCGTTGCTCGGGGGCGGCTCCGGATTCCTGCGGCCGGGAGAGGTCTCGCTCGCTCACAACGGCGTGCTTTTCCTGGACGAGGTGACGGAGTTCCGGCGCGACGCCCTGGAGGGGTTGAGGCAGCCTCTCGAGGACGGGAAGGTGGTCGTGGCCAGAGCGTCCGGGGCCGTCGAATTTCCGGCGAGATTCAGCCTGGTCGCGGCGTCGAACCCATGTCCGTGCGGATTCGACGGCGACCCCCGGCGGACCTGCCGATGTCTGCCGCATCGACTCGCCGCGTATCGACAGCGGTTGTCGGGTCCGCTTCTCGACCGGATGGACATTCAGCTCACGATCCCGCGCCTTTCCCGCTCCGAGCTGCTCGGCTCACAAGCCGGGGAGGCGTCTCGGTCGATCAGAGAGCGAGTCCAGGCCGCCCGGGAGCGACAGCGACGGCGTCTGTCCGAAACGCCCTGGACATGCAACGCCGAGATGCCGGGCGTCCTTGCGCGGCGGGAGGCCGAATTGACCCCCGAAGCTAGATCCGTGCTCGCGTCGGCCGTCGATCGCCTTGCCCTTTCGGGACGAGGCTTCGACCGAGCGCTGAAGGTGGCGCGAACCGTCGCCGACCTGGTGGGCGCACGACGGGTCGAAGAGGAGCACCTGGCGGAGGCGCTGAGCTACCGAACGCTTACGGTGCCGGAGGAGGCGATGCAGGTGGGGTAGCCGGCGGCCACCCGATGGCGCTGCGGCGCCCATCCGACATTCGCAAGGACGGACCGAGACGCCGGCGTCATGGAAGCGGTGCCGATACCGCCGAGCACACCCCGAAGACATGGCCATCGTCCTTCGCGAGGAGCCCGCGCGATCGAGAGGCGCTGGTCGTCCTGTTGGGTCTGGCGTCGGTGACGGCTCGTCGACTGCTCGATCTGGCGAGTCGCGTCGGCTCGGCGAGCGACTGCCTCGAGGCCATCCGGAATGGGGAAGGCGCGAGCGTCAACGACGTGGAGAAGGCGCGATCGCTCAGGTCCGACGACATCGCGCGACACCTCGAAATGATCGGGGGGCGATTCATCGCGGTGCATGACGCGGAATACCCACCACAGCTCCTGGATCTGTTCGACCCACCCGCGGGCCTGTTCGTCCTCGGTCGCCGCATGGACGAGCCGCACACGACCGTGGCGATCGTTGGGGCTCGGCGGTGTTCTCCGGGCGGAAGGGAAATGGCGACGATGATCGGGCGGACGCTCGCCGAGACGGGGGTCTGCGTGGTGAGCGGCGGCGCGAAGGGCATCGATGCCGCGGCGCATCGCGGCGCGCTCTCGGCCGGAGGTCCGACGGTCTGCGTCTTGGGCTCGGGGCTGGACGTCCCGTACCCCGAAGAGCACCAAAGGCTTTTGGCTGAGATCGCGAAGCATGGCTCGGTAGTGACGGAGTACACCCCGGGCACGCCCGCCGAGCCGTTTCGGTTCCCGGCTCGGAACCGGTTGGTGGCAGCTCTTGCCAGGGCCGTCGTCGTCGTTGAAGGCGCCGCCGGAAGCGGATCCACCATCACCACCGACCATGCCGTCGACCTCGGCCGTGAGGTGTTCGCCGTCCCGGGCTCACCGGCCTCGGCCGTGTCCGCGGTTCCGCTGGGGCTGATCCGAGAAGGCGCCACGCTCATCCGAGGTCCCGAGGACCTCCTCGAGGATCTTGGGATCGCGTCTTCGGCGGGGCACGCCGACGCCGACGAGGCACCGCTGGCGCTGGCCGGCGTGTCGGATGCGGAGCATCGCGTGTGGGACGCGTTGACGACCAGCCTGGCGCCAGACGTATTGGCGGCGGAGACCTCGCTTCCGGTTCCGGCCGTGATCTCGGCGCTCACGGCGCTCGAGCTGAAGAGCCTCGTGCGGCAGACCGGAGGGAGGTACGAGCGACGGCAGCGGATGCGTCCTTGAATGACGTGACCGCTGTGCTACAAGTCGAGCATCGTTCGTAAGCACGGCGAGGAGCCACCCACAGAGTTCGCGACGTCCGCGGACCTTTCGATCCTGAACGCGTTCGCGGATCACCTCTCGCTTGAGCGCGGGTTGTCAGAGCACACCGTCCGCGCGTATCGGCGCGACCTTCTTTCGTTATCCGAGTTCTTGGCTCGAGGCCGAAGCGACCTCGTTCATGCCCAGCTGCCGCAGTTGCGCCGTTGGCTGGCACAGCTCATGACGCGGGGTTACGCCCGTTCCAGCATCGCCCGCAAGGCCGCTGCCACCAAGACCTTTTATGCGTGGGCGCACCGTCGATCGGTCGTGCCGTCGAACCCGGCATCTCTTCTCGGCAGTCCCGCTTCGACCACCCGACTTCCGACCGTGTTGAAGCCGTCCGAAGCCGAAGAGCTCACCACCGCCCCCGGGGATGAGGAACCGGTTGGCGTTCGAGACGGGGCCATCCTCGAGCTCCTGTATGGCTCCGGTTTGCGGGTCGCGGAGCTCTGTCAGCTCAACCTCGGGGACATCGATGTCGAAGGACATCGAGTACGCGTTGTAGGTAAAGGGTCCAAGGAGCGTGTCGTCCCAATGGGGGATTTTGCGGTCCTTGCGGTTACCAAATACTTGCAGACCTCGAGGAACTGGTTCCTGCAGGGGAAAGAGGAAGCAGATGAAAAGAGAAGGCGTGCGAGTGCAAGCGTCGAGGTCGAGGCGTTGTTCCTCAACCGGCGGGGCAAGCGAATGACCCCCCGGGACGTTCGGGCCATGCTCGACGGCTACGTCCGCCGGGTCCTTTCGGGCCGCAAGGTCAGCCCGCACACCCTCCGGCACTCATTTGCCACTCATCTCCTCGAGGGAGGCGCCGATATTCGTTCTGTGCAGGAATTACTGGGACACGCCACCCTCGCCACCACCCAGCGGTACACACATGTCTCGAAGGGCCGGCTCTTCGATGCGTACCGCCGAAGCCATCCGAGAGCCTGATGCCGCGCCGAGCGGCCACCGCAACCGCGACTCGTAACGCGCCGACGCCCGAGCTCGATGAGCTCTGGCGGCACTTCAAGGCGACCGCGTCGCAGCAGGCTCGCGAGGAGCTGATCCTCCACTACTCGCCCCTCGTGAAGTACGTGGCGAGCCGTGTGGCCACCGGGCTTCCGGCCAACGTCGAACAGGCCGACCTCGTCTCCTACGGCATCTTCGGGCTCATCGACGCCCTCGAGAAGTTCGACCTGTCGAGAGAGATCAAGTTCGAGACGTACGCCATTCCGCGAATTCGCGGCGCAATCATCGACGAGCTCCGGTCGCTCGACTGGGTCCCCCGTTCCGTGCGGTTCAAGGCACGTGAGGTGGAGAAGGCGTACGCCGAGCTCGAGAGCACGTTGAAGCGCGCGCCGAGCGACGCAGAGGTCGCCGGGCATCTTGGTGTGGGAGTCGATGAGCTCCACGACATCGTCACCCAGATCTCCTTCGTCACCGTCAGCGCGCTTGAGGAGGTCGTCTCGACCGGCCCTGATCGCGGCGAGTCCCTCTCCCTCCTGGACACCCTCGCGGACGTCGGGTCCGCAGATCCGTCCTCCGGCTTGGAGGGCATGGAGATGCGGGTCATGCTCGCCGCGGCGATCAACGCGCTCTCGGAGCGCGAGAAGATCGTCGTGACGTTGTACTACTTCGAGGGAATGACGCTCGCCGAGATTGGAGAGGTTCTCGGCGTAACCGAATCCAGGGTTTGCCAGATCCACACCAAGGCGGTCGGACAGCTCCGAGTGCAGCTGCACGAAACCGAAACCGTTTAGCTCCTTGGGGCGGGCTGCCCCCACGTTCTACACCGGAACTTCGCTTCGCTGTGAGGAAAATCATGGCGCGGGCGAACCGGTCGGCGTAGCGTGACCACGCTGATCTCGGGGTCCCGCGAGCCAACATGCCGGGACTGCGCTTCGTCATCTCCGTTCTTCTGGTCCTACCAACCTCCGTGGCGGGGGGTTCGCCCTCGCCGGGGGTGGCAGGCCGGTCGGCTTGGTCGTCGACTCCGGCGAGCCATGGATACAGCTGGCCGGTCCGCGGGCCGGTGATCCGGCCGTTCGAGGCTCCGACCGGACCGTTCGGCCCTGGTCATCGAGGGATCGACATTGCCGCTCCGTTCGGGACGCCGGTTCGAGCCGCGCAGAACGGCGCCGTTGCCTTCGCCGGCTGGATCGCCGGATCGCTGTTCGTTTCCATCGACCATCCGGACGGCGTGCGGACGACCTACTCGTGGCTGAGTGAGGCGACGGCAAAGAAGGGAGATACGGTGAAGCGCGGCCAGGTCATCGGGCGCACCGGGCATGGCCATCCCGAGCTCTCTCAGCCTCATCTGCATTTCGGCGCCAGAGTCGGAGAGGTCTACATCGACCCGATGTCGCTCCTCGAAGGGGGCAGCGTCGTCGGATCGATCCACCTGGCTCCTATCCCCCCGTAGTCCTCCTCCGCGCTCGCCTCCGAAGCGTGGCTCCCGGCCGCGGGCGCGGCCCTCCCTACAATGAGCGTCCTTGAATTCCGCCCCCGCGCACGAGGCGCCCCCACGCTCGGCCGCCCGATCCAACAGTCGACGCCTTTCGCTTGTCCGCTCTGCCGGGGCGGTCGTCGCAGGCATCCTGTGCTCGATGGAGGCATTCCCCGCCGTGGGCCAAGCCGCGATCGAGGACGGACCGTCGTGGACGGTGTTCCAGGGCGGACCGGCGCATCCAGGCACGGTGGTGAGTGAGACGCTCCCTCCGCCGCTTCGCCCGCTGTGGCGAACGGCCCCCGCGCCCGGTGGATCATCCGGCCCCGTCATCGCCGGGTCTCTGGCCGTGGTCACCAGTCGAGACGCGATCGTGGGCGTGGACGTCGAGACGGGCGCAACGAAGTGGACATCGCCGCGGGCGCGAGGACCGCTCATCCCGCCCGCCATCGACCCGACCCTAAAAACGTCCGGAGTCGCGCTTTTTGCCGAAGGCAGCCGATCGACGGACGCCGCTATCGCGGCGGTCGATCTGAGGACGCATCGCAGGTTGTGGACGACGCGCGCTGGTCCGTTGGGTTTGGGCGGGCCGACCATCGAGGGGGGCACCGCGTTCGTCGGAAGCACGGCGGGAGCGATCCTCGCGTTCGACGCGTTGTCGGGGCGACGGCTGTGGCGAGTGCCGACCGACGGCCAGGTCAACTCGGCCCCGGCGGTGTCAGACGGGCGAGTCTTCGCCGTCAGTGAAAACCGCCGCAACGGCAACGCCACGCTGTACGCCGTTCGAGCGGACGGCTGCGGCTCGCCGACGTGCAAGCCGCTTTGGACCTTCTCTCCTCCCGGCCAGGCCTTTGGATCGTCGTCGCCGGCGGTGGCCGGCTCGACCGTGTACGTCGCCTTCGGCGATGCCGCGCTTCGTGCCATAGATGCTTCGACCGGCCGCGTTCGGTGGTCCGGCAGGGTCAGGGGGCCGCTGTTCAGCCCTCGGACCGCGCCGGCCGTCGCGGGAGCGTCGGTGTACGTGCTCGACGCATTCTCCGGCCTGTTTCGGCTGGACGGTCGCACGGGCCGCCGGGTGTGGGACTACCAGTTCGCTCCTTCCGCTACCTCGTCCGCTCCGATCGTCGCGCTCGGCCGGCCTTCAACGGTCTATGTCGGGCTCGACGACGGAACCATCGCCGGAATCGATGCTGGCTCCGGCCATATCCGCTGGAAGTCGAGTCTCGGGTCCGGCCCCGCGGGCCCACTGGCCGTTGGCGCCGCAGGAGGCAGGCCGGCGCTTCTTGCCTCTTCGGAGGCTGCCCGCGGCGGCATCTCGGCGTTCGTCCCGGATCCTTCCGGCAGGCTCCTCGACATTGAGTCTCCGACCATCCTGAAATACGTCCCGGCCCTCAGGAACTTCGCCATCGCCTTCGTCGCGTTGATGGGGGTCTTGCTGGCCCTGTTCCGGTTTCTGCTCAGCCGCAGAGCCTCTGATGCGGCCCCAGCGGAGGAGGTGGAATGACGAAGCGCAAGCGGAAGCCGCGAAGGTCACCGGCGGCGCGAACCGACCAGTCGGCGGCGACGAACCGAAGGCCCGAGCGAGCCCCGACGCGTCAGCCCGCCCGCACGGAAGGGGCGGGACGAACCCGCGCTCGCACCGCCGTGACGGCCACACGAAACCGTCCCGAACGTGAGCCGAAGGGGCCGCCGGTGATTCACCCGCCACTTCCGCTCTCGCTCGCTCGGGGCATGCGAGCGGCCGGGGCCTCCCCACTCATCCTGGCGATCACGTTCCTCGGGCTCCTGTCACTGTGGCTCGCATACAGCGCCTACGGCGTCGATCTGGGTGCGTCGCCGTCGGGGATCATCTTGCTCGAGTCGCTCCCGCCGTTTCACTCCTATCTCGACGTTCAGCTCCTCGCCGCGGGCAGAGCTACCTCCAGCACGGTCTTCCTGGAGATGGGGCTTGCCGTCGTGGTGGCCCGCGCCGCGCTCTTGATGGTGTGGATCTCCCTTCTCGGAAGGGCGTTCGACCGTCCGCTGAACGAAACGGAAGCGACGGCCCGACCCGGCCCGCGCCGCGGCCTGCGGACCTATCCGGTGCTCCTCGGAATCGAGGTGGCCTTTCTCGTCTTGATGCTCGTCGCGCTGGTCGTCGCCCCCAGCTTCCTCGGCGGATCGATCGGTCAGCTCGCCGTGATCGCGGCGCTGCTGGGCGGGACATATTTTTTCGCGTTCGCCCCCGTCATCGCGGTAACGGAAGGGGTGGCGGTGCGGGAAGCGTTCCGGCTCTCGGTCCGAGCGGCACGTATCCCGGGTCCGAGGCACATGGTCCTCGCGTCCTCCTATATCGCTTTCTCTCTTTTCGTCCTCGCCGGGACGCCGGCCAGCCGCGTCGCCGCGGCCACACCGTCGATCTTGCTTTGGCTCTACGCGCTGCTGGTTGCGTTCGTCCACGTCTCGGTGCTCGGCGCGCTGACGTTCCGGTGGTTGGTCGTTCGCGAGTCCGTGCTCGAACAGGACTCGGGCCGCGCCCGCCCGTAGGAACTGACTTGTTAGACTCGCCGCCTGCGCGGCGTTCGTTCGCCGTGCAAATTCACACGCCAGGGGACTCGTCCCGAGGTCCCGGCCAACGGGTCGGGGCGAGAGCGAACCGGCGGAGGTCATAACCGAAAGGAGGAGCCACATGCCCGTCGCCACTCGGCGGGAGCTGCTCGAGGCGGGAGTCCACTTCGGGCACCAGACCCGGCGCTGGAATCCGAAGATGCGGCGTTACATCTTCGGCGAGCGCTCCGGGATCTACATCATCGACCTGGAAAAGACGCTCGACGCTCTGAACGGCGCCTATCAGTTCCTGGTCGACATCGGCCGGCGAAACGGTGCGGTCCTGTTCGTCGGTACCAAGAAGCAGGCGCAGGAGGCGATCGAAGAGCACGCCGGCCGGGTCGGGATGCCGTACGTCAACACCCGCTGGCTCGGCGGAATGCTGACCAACTTCCAGACCATCCACGGCCGTCTCCAACGGCTCAAGGAGCTGCGCGAGATGGAGCGGTCGGGCGCCTTCGAGTTTCTGCCGAAGAAGGAGGTCCTCAAGCTTCGCCACGAGAAGGAGAAGCTGGAGCGAAACCTCTCCGGGATCCAGGACATGGAGCGTCTTCCCGACGCGGTGTTCGTGATCGACACCAAACGGGAGCAGAACGCGGTGAAGGAAGCGCGAAAGCTGGGGATTCCGGTCATCGCCATCGTGGACACGAACTGCGACCCCGACGAGGTCGATCACGTCATTCCGGGCAACGACGACGCCATCAGATCATGTCTGGTGGTGACCAAGGTGGTGGCCGACGCGCTGCAGGAAGGCCAGTACCTCGCGTACCAGGGGATGCAAACACGAACCTTCGAGCCCGAGTTCGAGCAGGAGCCCGCGGCGGCCGGCGCCGGACCGGAGGAGCCGGAGGGGCGCAGGCCCATTCGTCTTTCAGAGGAGGAGGCCGCGTTCTTCGGCAGCGACCTCAATGAGGGCGGCGCTCCCGACGGAGGCCAGCCGGCGGATGGAGCGACCGAGGCGCCAGCCCCTGTGGCCGCCGACACGTCGGCCGACTGGGCGGCGCCGCTGAACCCGTCGGACACCGAAGCGGACACGATCCCGAGCGAAACCGGTCCGGCGGACCCAGAGGTGCTGGAACGCGAGATCGATCGCGCGCCACTCGAGCCGGAAGAGAGCCCGGGGGAGCCGGCATGAGCGACGAGCCTCAGATCACCGCCGCCCAGGTCAAGGCGCTCCGGGAAGAGACGGGCGCGGGGATGATGGACGCCAAGCGCGCTCTTGTCGAGACTGGCGGCGACACGGAGAAGGCTCGCGACCTCCTTCGGACCCGCGGGCTCGCCTCAGCCCAGAAGCGCTCGGCTCGAGCAGCCTCCGAAGGGATCATCGACGCGTACATCCACGGAGAGGGCCGCATCGGCGTGTTGGTCGAGGTCAATTGCGAAACCGATTTCGTCGGCCGGACGGAGGAGTTCAGGCGCCTCGCCCGCGAGGTGGCCATGCAGGTCGCCGCGCTGAATCCTCGGTGGATCTCCCGTGACGACGTGCCGCCCGATGTCATCGACGGGGAGCGAAAGATCTACGAAGAACGGGCTCGTGGAATGGGCCGGCCCGACAAAGTCATCCCACAGATGGTGAACGGCATGCTCGAGGCCTTCTACAAGGAGACCGTGCTCCTGGACCAGGAATACGTCCGCGAGCATGACAAGACGATCGCGGACCTCGTCACCGAAGTCGCGTCCAAAGTGGGCGAGAACGTCGTGATCCGGCGGTTCGTTCGCTTCGAGCTCGGACGGGAGAGCTAGACGGTGCAGGAACGGACGGACGCCGAACTGGTCGAGCGCCCGGTCCCGATGTACCGAAGGATCCTCCTCAAGCTCTCCGGCGACGCCTTCGCCCCTTCCGGTGCGGAGTTCGGGATCTCAGCCGAGGCGACCCGGCTCCTCGCCACCCAGCTCCAAGAGATCCTGGCTATGGGCGTGGAGGTCGCCGTCGTCGTGGGCGGAGGCAACATCTGGCGAGGCCGTTCGGCGCCGGGGATGGACCGGGCGCGGGCGGACTACATGGGCATGCTGGCCACCGTCATCAACGCGCTGGCGCTGCAAGACGCCCTCGAGAAGATCGGCGTGACCACACGCGTTCAGACCGCCATCCAGATGGCCCAGGTCGCCGAGCCGTACGTGCCGCTTCGGGCCATCCGCCACCTGGAGAAGGGCCGGGTCATCATCTTCTCGGCCGGGATGGGTGTTCCGTTCTTCTCAACCGACACCACCGCGGCTCAGCGCGCGCTCGAGATCAAGGCCGAGGCGATCCTCAAGGGAACCAAGGTCGACGGCGTGTACGACGCCGATCCGAAGATCAATCCCGACGCCGTCAAGTTCGAGACCTTGGAATACATCGAGGTGCTGAAGCGCGGACTGACCGTGATGGACGCCACCGCGATCTCGCTGTGCATGGAGCACCGGCTGCCGATCCTCGTGTTCGACTTCCGCAAGGAAGGAAACATCAAGCGCGCCTTGACCGGAGAGCCCATCGGCACCCTGGTGCATTCGAGTCCGGCCTGATTTCCCCTTCCGCCTCATGGAATGTTCGTCAAACCCCTGCGCTCGTTGTGTCGCACTGCCACCAACGTCCACTAGGCTCTATGAGGGCGCTCGGCCACCTGGGGAAGGATGTGCCGGCCGATGACCGTTGAAGAAAGTCTCAAGGACGCGGAGCAGAAAATGCGAAGCGCCGCCTCCGTGACCCAGGATGAGCTCGGGTCGATTCGAACGGGGCGGGCGAATCCGCGACTCCTCGATCGCCTGACCGTCGAGTACTACGGGACGCAGGTTCCGCTCAACCAGCTCGCGTCGTTCAGCGTGCCCGAACCGCGACTTCTCGTCATTCAGCCGTTCGACAAGAGCGCCATCGCCGCGATGGAAAAGGCGATTCAGTCATCGGACCTCGGCCTCACTCCGTCCAACGACGGCAACGTGATCCGATTGGCGTTCCCCCCGCTGACCGAAGAGCGCCGCAAGGATCTGATCAAGCTGGCGAAGGAGCGGGCGGAGGATGGACGGGTTTCGGTCCGCAACGTCCGCCGCCATATCAAGGAGTCACTCGAGCGGCTTGAGCGCGACCACACGATCTCCGAAGATGACCTGCGAAGGTCGGAGAAGGAACTGCAGCGGCTGACCGACCAGTACGTGGCCGATATCGACAACCTCCTCGACCACAAGGAGAAGGAGCTGATGGAGGTCTAGATGGCCAGAGACGAAGAGGACATCGGCCGAGAGCTCGACGACGATCCGTTCCGGGATCTCGACCGGTTCTTCGGTGAAGACGACGATCCGGCAGATGTCGGCGTCGACGGTGAGGCCGCGGCGCCGCCAGCCCAGCCGCCCCGCGCCGGCGTTCGGCCGAGCCGCGCCGAGGACGCCCGGACCGACGAGTTCCTTCCCGGTATCTGGAAGCACGGAACCGAGGACCTGGGTGAGACCTCCGACCTTCTACCGACGTCGGTGGAATTGGGCGAGTCGCCCGACCTGACCGTCGACGCGCTGACCAAGCCTCCGGCGGAATACCGCGACCTTCCCGTGCCGGAGAAGGAGCCTCCGGTGGAGGCCCCCGAGCACTGGGAGGAAGCCACATCGACGCTTCGCCCCGAAGACCCCGAGGATCCGGACTTGGCGACGGTGGAACCCGCCGACGACGAGGCCGCGGAGGAGCTGGTCATCCAGGATCAGGACGATTTGCTCGCCGATCTCCTGACGCCCGCGGATACCCCGGTGGACGGCGCGGGACTTGCCGCGGCCGGACCAGCCTGGGAGGAGCCCACGGGCGCGCAGCCGGTCGTCGTGGAACCGGTCGCGCCCCCCACGGGGCGGAACATCCCGATGGCGCTTCTCACTGCGGCGGTACTGGCCGCGGCGGGGCTGATTGCCCTCGCCATCTCCACCGCGGTCTTTGCCGTGATCGTTGGGGCGGTGGTCCTGTTCGGGCAGCTCGAGCTGTACGCGGTCATGCAGCGCCGCGGTCTTCAGCCAGCGACCGCGCTCGGACTCGTGGTGGGCGCGCTCATTCTTGCCGGCGCGTATCTCCGAGGGCCGGGAGCGATCCCGTTCTTCATCGTTCTCGGTGTGGTGCTGTCGGTTCTCTGGTACATGGCCGCCCCGCCCAAGGCGCGGGACGGTGCCCTCGGCAACGTGGGCGCCACGCTTCTCGGGATCGTCTACGCGCCGCTGTTCGCGAGCTTCGTGCTTCTCATCGTGACCCAGCCGTCCGGCCGGGCCATCACGCTCGCCGTCCTCGGCCTGAGCTTCGGCTACGACGTCGTCGGATTCTTCGTCGGTTCCGTGTGGGGAACCCGTCCCCTGGCCCCGACGATCAGCCCGAAGAAGACGTGGCGCGGTCTGTACGCCGCCACGGTGACGACGTTCGCGCTCGCCATCGCCATCCTCCCCTCCATCCGGCCGATCTTTACGCTCGCTACGTCCGTCGGGTTCGGTCTCCTGGTCGCGGTGTTCGCGCCGCTGGGAGACCTGGCCGAGTCGTTCATGAAGCGTGATCTGGGCGTGAAGGACATGGGGTCGATCCTTCCCGGACACGGGGGCGTGCTCGACCGGATCGATTCTGTTCTGTTTGTGGCTCCAGCTGCGTACTACTTTCTCCGACTCATCTCTTAGGGATCGCTAAGAACCGAATCCCGAGGGGTAACCTCTAGAGAGATGCGCACGCTTTCGATTTTGGGATCCACCGGATCCATCGGGACTCAGGCTCTCGATGTCGTTCGGCGCAGCCCCGACCGGTTTCGCGTGTTGGGGCTGGCCGCGGGCAGCAGCCACGAGCTCCTCGCCGGGCAGGTCCGCGAGTTCATGCCGCCGGTGGTCGCGATCTCCAGTGACGAAGCGGCCGACGAGGTGAAGCGCGTCCTCGGATCGATTCGGGGCGTCGAGATCATCTCCGGCCCGGACGCCGCCGAGAAGCTTGCCAGGGACACCGAGGCCGACATGGTGCTGAACGCCATGGTCGGCGCCGTTGGGCTGGGTCCCTCGCTCGCCGCCCTCCAGTCGGGGAAGATGCTCGCCCTGGCCAACAAGGAATCGCTCGTCGTGGGCGGCGAGCTCGTCATGGACCTGGTAAAGGGCGAGCCGGACCGTTTGGTCCCCGTCGACTCGGAGCATTCGGCGCTGGCCCAGTGCCTTCGCGGTGAGCGTCGCGAAGACCTGAAGCGTGTGGTGATCACCGCCTCCGGCGGTCCGTTCCGCGGATGGACCCGCGAAGAGCTTGCCAAAGCAAGCGTGAAGGAGGCGCTGGCCCACCCCACGTGGAACATGGGCCCGAAGATCACCATCGATTCCGCCACGCTCATGAACAAGGGGCTCGAGGTGATCGAGGCTCATTACCTGTTCGGGCTCGACTACAACCGCATCGACGTCGTGGTCCATCCCGAATCGGTCATCCACGGGCTCGCCGAGTTCGCCGACGGAAGCACCATGGCCCAGATGGCCACAGCGGACATGCGCCTTCCGATCCAGCTCGCGCTGGCCTTCCCCGACCGGCTGGGGAAAGGGATCAAGGGGCTCGAACTCGCCGCGCTCGGACGGTTGACGTTCGAGGAGCTCGACCGCGAGGCGTTCCCATCGCTCGACCTGGCGTACCGCGCGGGTCGCCTCGGGCAGACCTATCCCGCGGCGTTGAACGCGGCGAACGAGGTCGCGGTCATGGCGTTCCTCGGTGGAAAGATCAGGCTCATCCAGATCGCCGAGGTGGTCGCGGCGGTCCTCGATGAACACGACGGCGCCCCGGTCGTGTCCGAGGTGGCGCTGGCCCGGGCGGACCGGTGGGCACGAGCGCGCGCCGCGGAGATCATCGAAGACCTGTAACAGCTCTTCCGGAAGGGGCTTCAAGAGTGGCGGAGTGGCTCGGCGTCCTCGTGTTCGTCGTGGCGATCCTGGTCGCCGTGTTGGTTCATGAGTCCGGCCACTTTCTGAGCGCCAAGGCGTTCGGGATCAAGGTCGAGGAGTTCTTCGTCGGCTTCGGTCCGCGGCTCTGGTCGTTTCGGCGTGGTGAAACCGAATACGGCGTCAAGGCGTTTCCCCTCGGTGGATACGTCCGAATCGCCGGGATGAACCCGTTCCAGGAGACGCCAGAGCATGATCGTCCGCGAGTGTTCACCGCCAAGCCGATCTGGCAGCGAGCCATTGTCATCGCCGCCGGACCGGTCACGCATTTCGTCATGGCCGTGGTGTTCCTGGCGATCTTCTTTGCGGCCATCGGGCTTCCCAGCGAACAGCGTCCGCTCGTCGACGCGGTGGACCCGCTTCTGGACGGGCGGCAGTCACCCGCTGCCGTCGCGGGGTTGCGGCCCGGCGACGAGATCGTCGCCGTCGACGGAGGACCTGTCGGATCCCGGGACCGGCTCATCGCCTACACCAGACAGCACGTCGGGAGGCCGATCTCCCTCACGGTGGACCGCGATGGACGCCGGATGACCGTCGAGCTGACGCCGGTTCTCGCCCAAGTCGGCACACAGCGAGTTGGCCGAATGGGTGTGGTCCTCGGGGGAGTGCGCGAACGAGAAAATCCCATCGCCGCGTTCGGGAAGGCGGGCACACAGGTCGGGGAGCTCACGAAGGCGATCGTGGTGCGACTCGACGACGTATTCGGGCTGAGCGGACTCAAGAAGATCGGTCAGCTGTTGATCGGGTCGCGCGAACGGACCGTGGAAGATCCATCCAGCATCGTGGGAGGCGCCCGGTTGGCCGGAGAGGCCGCCCGCGCGGGTGCGTGGGATTACCTCTTCGATCTTCTGGTCGTGTTCAACGTGTTCGTCGGGATCATCAACCTGGTCCCGCTTCCGCCACTCGACGGCGGACACCTCGCGGTTCTGGTCTACGAAAAGGTCCGGCGGCGCCGGCCGGATCTTCGAAAGCTGATTCCGCTCACGGCGGTGGTCACGGCGTTCATGATTCTGTTGGTTGTCAGCTTGACGTACATCGACATCGTTCAGCCGGCCCCGAATCCGTTCCGCTGACACGACCCGCGCGCGCGAATACGGGTAACACCACAGCTTCTCCATATTCACGGCGCCCAGCGGCCAACACGTCCGCGACTACGATGAACGTATGAAACGCATTCTGGTCGTCGAGGACGAGTCGGCCATCGCCGAAGCAGTCCGCGTTCGTCTCGAAAGCGAGGGATATGACGTCGACGCCGTCTTCGATGGCCCGAGTGCGCTGGACGCCGTCGCGGCGAAGCGGCCCGACCTCGTGATCCTGGACCTCATGCTCCCGGGAATGGATGGGCTCGAAGTCTGTCGGGAGATCCAGAAGAACGATTGGATCCCCGTGCTGATGCTCACCGCCAGGACGGAGGAGGCCGACAAGGTTGCCGGTCTAGCCGTCGGAGCCGACGACTATCTGACGAAACCATTCAGCATGCGAGAGCTGGTGGCGCGGGTTCGAGCCATCGTCAGGAGAGTCGAGCGCATTCAGCAGATCGCCCCCACCGAATCGCTCACCCGGTTCGACCTCATCGTCGACGCTGCCCGCCGGCGCGTCGTCAAGGGAGACGAGGAGGTTCCGCTCACCCCCCTTGAGTTCGAGATCTTGCTGACCCTGGCCCGCGCTCCGGGCGTGGTGTTCAGTCGCGATCAGCTGATGGAAAAGGTGTGGGGATACCACGACTACGCGGGCGGTCGCGTGGTCGATTCGCACGTCGCTCGCATCCGGCGGAAGCTCGGCGATGAGGCGGCGGAGCCGAAGTACGTCCGGACCATCCACGGCGTGGGGTACGCGTTCAAGGAGGACGTGACCGCGCCGGTCCGGGCCGGCTCGAGCTGACGGACGTGCGGCCGCTCGACCGGCTTCCGTCGATCCGGGCCAAGCTCGGTTCGGTCATCGTGTTTGCCGTCGCGGTAACGATCCTGATCATGTACGTGGCGGTCGGCTTCGCGTTCCGTCGCCACGAGCGCGACCGGGAGTTTCGCGAGCTGCTCATCACCGCCCGGGCCATCTCGGCGCTCGGATTCGACGTTACCGGCCGGCCGTCGACGCCGCTGCTGGCCGCCATCCACCAAGTTCCCAACCGGGTCGTCGTGGTCGATGCGGTGGGACAACGGCTCGTCGGCGATCTCCCGGTGCCCTCAACGGTGGGGCGGATCCTTGCGGGCTACGTCGACACCGGAACGTTGTCTCGTCAGGAATACATCGGGGTGCCGATCATTCGCGACGGCATCGTGGTGGGGGGCATTTATCTGGCGCAGCCGATGGAGGGGGCTGGTCTTGCCGGAGCGATCCAGGGAACCGCCACCTTCGTTCGAACCGTCTGGTGGCAGCTCCTGTTGGCCGGCGCCATCGCCGCGTTCATCGCTCTCGGACTCGCCAGGTTCTTGGCCCGCGGGATGACGCAACCGCTGCGTGACATGGCGCAGGCCTCCGGAGGCATGGCGCGGGGGGACTATCGGCAGCGCGTCGAGGTGCGAAGCCGCGACGAGGTGGGGCAGCTCGCGGCGGCCTTCAACCGGATGGCCGGGGAGATGGAGGGAGTGGAACGCCTCCGGCATGACCTCGTGGCCAACGTTTCCCACGAGCTGAAGACACCGATCTCCGCGCTCCGCGCTCGCCTCGAAAACCTCCTCGACGGCGTGGAGCAGCCGAACCAGCAGTTGCTCGGGGTCATGCTGGGGCAATCGGAGCGGTTGTCGAGGCTGGTCGATCAGCTCCTCGATCTGTCTCAGCTCGAGTCGGGGGCCGTGCCGTTGGCGCGCGAGGAGGTGCTGCTGGGACCCCTGGTCCAGCGAGTGACCCACGACGTGTCCGCGAGCCGCCCGGACCGAACGGTGGAGGTGCGAAGCGAAGTATCGGAGGACCTCCCCCCGGTGGAAGCTGACTCCGAACGGCTCCACCAGGTCCTGTTCAACTTGCTGGACAACGCGTATCGCTTCACTCCGCCCGGCGGCGAGGTGACCGTCCGAGCGGCGAAGGAGAACGGCCACGTTCGTGTCTCCGTGCACGACACTGGACCCGGCATTCCGGCCGAACATCTCCCGCTCGTCTTCGAACGGTTCTATCGCGCCGACCCGGCTCGATCACGGCGGGATGGGGGGACCGGAATTGGGCTGGCCATCGCTCGGTCGGTGGTCGAGGCGCACGGTGGGAAGATCTGGGCCGAGAGCAGGGTGGGGGAGGGCGCGACGTTCTCGTTCGAGTTGCCGGTGCCTCGTGACTAAGATCGCGCTTCCTCTGGCTGGGATACTGAGAGCTGAGATGCCCATTCCCCGCAGGATGTCCCGGAAGATCAAGGTCGGGTGGGTCGAGCTCGGCGGCGACGCTCCAATCCGGGTCCAGTCGATGACCACCACCAGGACGTCCGACGTCAACGCCACGCTCCAGCAGATGGCGGCGCTGGTGGCCACCGGCGTCGACATCGTTCGGGTTGCCGTTCCGCACTGGGAAGATGCCGAAGCCCTTCAGCGCATCGCCGCCCACGCGACGGTTCCCGTGATCGCCGACATTCACTTTCAGTGGAAGTACGCCATGGCAGCGTTAGAGGCCGGGATTCACGGGCTCCGCATCAACCCCGGAAACATCAAATATCACGACAAGGTCCGGTTGATCGCGCGGGAGGCGAAGGCCCGCGGGGTGCCGATCCGCATCGGTGTGAACGCCGGCTCCCTGGAGAAAGATCTGCTCGAGAAGCACGGCCGGCCAACCCCCGAAGCGCTGGTCGAGAGCGCGCTCCACGAGGCGAGCATTCTGGAGGACGAGGACTTCTTCGACATCAAGATCTCGGTGAAGCACTCGAACGTTCGGGAGATGATCGAGGCGTACCGAATACTCGCCGAGAAGGTCGACTACCCGCTGCACCTCGGTGTCACCGAGGCGGGGCCCATGCCCGCCGGCGGGGTCAAGTCCGCGGTTGGAATCGGGACGCTCCTGGCGGAAGGGATCGGCGACACCATCCGCGTCTCGCTCACGGACGACCCGGTGGAAGAGGTCAAGGTCGGCAATTGGATCCTTCAATCGCTCGGGCTGAAGAAACGGGGGCTCGACCTGGTGGCGTGCCCCTCCTGCGGCCGGGCCGAGGTCGACGTTCTCGGTCTGACGAAGCAGGTCAACGCCGCGCTGGAGGCGAAGGGTCTGAAGGCGCCGATCCGGGTCGCGGTCATGGGTTGCGTCGTAAACGGCCCGGGTGAGGCCCGCGAGGCGGATCTGGGGATCGCCGCCGGCAAGGGCTACGGACAGCTGATCGTGGGCGGCGAGGTGCGCGAGCATCGCATCCCCGAAGAGAAGATCGTCGAGGTTGTGGTGGCGGAGGCCGAGAAGATCGCGCACCAAAAGGAGCTGGAAGCCGCCGGAGCTCCGAAGGAATAAAGCGTGAACGCCGCCTCTGCCCTTCGGCCGCTGATCCATCGCCTGGCCGGCGAGGCGGGCCCCGTTCGCTTCGAGTTCTGGGACGGGAGCTTCGTCGGATCCACAGACGCATCCGCGCGCGTGATCGTTCGTTCGCCCCGAGCGTTGCGCCGGCTTCTCACGGCGCCGGGTGAGTTGGGTCTGGGCCGTGCCTACGTCGCCGGAGAGATCGACTTGGAAGGCGACCTCGACGCGGTGCTGGCGTTGGGGGACGAGCGCCCGGCGATTCGCCTCGGACCCGCCGACATGACCATGGCGGCCCGAGCGCTCATCTCGGCCGGCGGGATGCGGCCGCTCCGGCTGGCGCCGCCGCCCGAAGAGGCGCGCCTTCGGGGCGGGAAGCATTCGAGAGAGCGAGACGCCGCCGCCATTGCCCACCACTACAACATCTCGAATGACTTCTACCGGCTAGTCCTCGGTCCAACGATGACCTACTCGTGCGCGTACTTCGCCTCACCCGATTCATCGCTCGAGGACGCCCAGCGCGACAAGCACGAGCTGATCTGCCGAAAGCTCCGGCTGCAAGCGGGGGAGCGGCTCCTCGACGTTGGGTGCGGATGGGGGACGCTGGCCATTCACGCCGCTTCGCGTTTCGGCGCGCGGGTGGTCGGCGTGACCCTGTCGGAACCGCAGGCGGAGCTCGCCGAGAAGCGTGCTTCGGAAGCCGGCGTGGGACACCTCGTATCGATCCGAGTTCAGGACGAACGCGACGTCGACGACGGGCCCTACGACGCGATTTCGAGCGTCGGGATGTTCGAGCATGTCGGGGCGGAGCGGTTGTCGCAGTACTTCCGGCATCTTCACGCGCTCCTCCGGCCACAGGGCCGGCTGCTGAACCACGGGATCTCCCGGCCCCCCGGGCCGGTCTCGAGGTTTCGGAAGAACAGCTTCATCGAGCGCTACGTGTTCCCCGATGGGGAGCTGCACGAGGTCGGCACCGTGGTGAGCACCATTCAGAAGGCGGACCTGGAGGTCAGAGACGTGGAGAGTCTCCGTGAGCACTACGCGCTCACCCTCAGGCATTGGGTGAGGAACCTGGAAGCCAGCCGCGAGGACGCCGTGCGATTGGTCGGTGAGGCGCGCTACCGGATCTGGAGGCTGTACATGTCCGGGGCGGCGAGAAACTTCGCAGCCGGCCGAACGCAGATCCACCAGGTTCTGGCGGTTCGAAGCGACGGCGGCCGCTCAGGGGTTCCGCTTCGACGCGGCGACACGGTCCTCAACTGATCTCTCAGGCCCTGGTCGCGCCGTAGGCCCGCGTCAAGATCTCCTCGATCACCTCGGTTTTGGCATCTGCGTAGTTCTGGACGTATTTCCAGTTCCTCGCGGCGAGCTCTCGTTTCGCTTCCTCATACCGCTTCCGATCGGCAGGGTCCGTCCGGAGGTGGTCGCGAAAGCGAAGCATCCGTCCCACCTCGGGGCAGCCTTCAGAGAAGACGTGCAGGTTCACATCGGTGTCTGGACCCTTGAGCAGGCGATGCTCGAACCAGTCGGGCTCTCGAATTCGAAGCGTGTAGCCCCCGCGCTCCAGTGCCGGGACATAGGACGCCTCGTCGCTGGAATCGCGAACCACCATGACCATGTCGATGATCGGTTTCGCCGCGAGCCCGGGGACCGAGGTCGACCCGACGTGCTCGATCAACAGCGCTCTCTCACCGAGCGCCGCAGATATTCGAGCCACCTCTCGTTCGAACATCGCTGGCCACGCGGGGTCGGAGTCCGCGAGGCCGATGGGTCCGTCGTGGACGCGTGGCTCTCCGATCGTGACGGCCCAAAGCTCCTCGTCGGTGGTCACGATGAGGGACCTTCGTCGAGATGCTCGGGTTCGGGCGGCTCGTCGCTCCATGGGGTCGTCGGCCGCTCCCGGCGGACGATGAACAGACGCGTCGCGGCGGCGATCCCGGCTCCGGCGAAGAGCCCGGCCAGCAATCCCGGCCACGGCGGTGGGTTGTACGAATCGCCTCCTCGATAGGTGATTCCGATCGCGCTCGAGCACGTGGTCTGGGCCGGTTGGGGGATCGCCCCAGGAGACCCTCCGCCGATCGTGGCCGAGCCGCGCGCGGTGGCGGTGCAGGAGAACGGCGTCACCAGGATGTAGCCGGCGACGAAACCGACCACACCGGCCAGAACCGGCCAAAACACGCGGGACTGTGTTCGAAACGGCGCCAGGACGGCCAGGGTCAACCCGATCAGAAGGAACGGTGCCCCGATGCTGAAGATGGCGACCGAGCCGAACGCCACCAGGGCGAACACGAGGACCCAGTAGAGAATTCTGGTCATCTGCATCACCTATTCTCTAGCGAATGCGAGCATCAAAGTTGTTCGTGCGGACGCTTCGGGACGCCCCGGCCGAAGCCGAAGCCGCTTCCCACAAGCTCTTGATGCGCGCCGGCTACGTCCGCAAGGTGATGGCGGGCGTCTACGCCATGCTCCCCCTCGGGATGCGAACCCTGCAACGCGTGGAGCGAATCGTCCAGGAGGAGATGGATGCGGCCGGCGCCCAACAGGTCCGGCTGCCCGCGATCCTCCCATCCGAGCCTTGGAAGCAGTCGGGCCGATGGGCGCTGTACGGCGACGAGATGTTCAGGTTGCAGGATCGCGGCGGGCGCGACCTCACCCTCGGGCCGACCCACGAGGAGTTCTTCGCGGAGGTGGTGAAGGGCGAGTTCACCTCCTACCGCGATCTTCCCGTGAACCTGTACCAGATCCAGTGGAAGTACCGCGACGAGCTCCGGCCCCGCGGCGGGATCATCCGAGCGCGAGAGTTCCTCATGAAGGACGCGTACACGTTCGACCGCGACGTCGAGGGGCTGCGGGTCGCCTATCGCACGATGGTGGAGGCGTACAAGAAAGTGTTCTCTCGCTGCGGCCTGACCTTTCACGTCGTGGAAGCCGACCCCGGACTCATCGGCGGGGACGTCAACCAGGAGTTCATGGCTCCGGCCGAGGTGGGAGAGGATCTCTTCGTCTTCTGCCCGAACTGCGACTATGCGGCGAACGTCGAGGTCGGGTCGTCGAAGGAGCCCGAGGCGGCTTCGGACGCCGAGCCCGAGGCGGTGGAGCTCGTCCACACACCCGAGAGCCCCGCGATTCAGGACGTCGCTCGCCTGGTGGGCCGACGCGCCGACGAGATGCTGAAGTGCATGCTCTACGACGCCGGTGGCACCGCGGTCGCGGTGCTGGTCCCGGGAGATCGAGAGATCAACGAGAGCAAGCTCGGCCGGATCCTGTCTCCCGCGCCCGTTCGGATGTTCACCGACGAGGACTTCGAGGCGTACCGATTGCCTAAGGGATACGTCGGACCGCAGGCGCTTCCGGAAGACGTCACCGTGATCGCGGATCGCTCCGTCCGTGCGAGAAACAACTGGATCACCGGCGCCGGGCAGATCGACCACCACGCCACCGGCGTCAACGAGGGTCGCGACTTCACGGTCGACCGATGGGAGGACGTCGCTCGGGTCCGCGAAGGAGACCCCTGTCCCCGGTGCGGGTCGCCGCTGGAAATCCGTCGCTCCATCGAGGTCGGTCACTGCTTCCAGCTTGGGACTCGTTACTCGGTTGCCATGAAGGCCACGTTCGTGGATGAGGATGGAACCGAACAGCCGTACGTCATGGGCTCGTACGGGATCGGGGTATCCCGGATCATCGCCGCGGTCGCCGAGCAGTGGAACGACGACTCGGGCCTCAGGTGGCCCAAGGCCATCGCACCTTTCGACGCCGTGGTGATCCCCACGAACATGGATCACCCGAAGGTGGTCGAGGCCGCCGAGCGCCTGTACAGCGACATCGCGGCGAAGGGATTGACGGTGGTGCTCGACGACCGCGACGCCACGGCCGGCGTGAAGTTCGCCGACGCCGACCTCATCGGCTATCCCGTGCAGGTCGTGATCGGGAAGCGGGGAATCGAATCGGGCCAGGTCGATCTCAAGAACAGAGCCAGCGGTGAGCGCCGGCAGGTCCCGCTCGCCGACGCCGCCGAATCGGCCGTTCAGCTCTTGAGCGAGGCGCCATGACAACGGGGGAGTTCTGCATCTGATGGCCCGGATACCCAGAGACCTCAGGGTGTTCGTCACCATGCACTCCGACGTCGAGGCCGTCGTTCAGCGATGCGGCATCGACACGTTCGACCTCATCCTCATCGATCTCGATGGGAACTGGAACCGTGGGGTTTTCCCATCTGAGGACGCCGCCCACGACGCGGCGCGGTTCCTCGACGTCCCCGTTCACGACGGATGGGACGAGCGAATGGTCAAGCGGATGAACAAACGCGACCACTGGAGCGAACCCGGCGGTCAGCGCCGCGCGCTGTAACGAATTCCTCACGTCTGTATCAACCGCCGGAAAAAAGGCCGGTGCTATACTCGGCGTTCGAGGACTGGGCAAGACCGAACGTGGGCTCACCAGCCCACGTTCTTTTTCGATAGGGCGGAGCGATGGACCTGGAGTTCCTGGTCCGGCCGGTGGTGGAGGCAGCCGGCCTGGATTTGGTGGACCTCGACTTCGGACGGGAACGCGGTGACCACTTGTTGCGGGTCACCGTGGACCGGGAGGGCGGCGTCGACCTCGACGCCATCGCGTTAGTAAGCGAACGGATCAGCCGCCGGCTGGACCTCGAGGGGTTCGAGCCGGGCCGGTACCACCTCGAGGTGAGCTCTCCGGGGTTGGAACGGCCGCTTCGCCGGCCGCGGGACTTCTCGCGGAGCGTCGGAGAGACGGTGAAGGTGAAGACGTCGCGGCCCGTCGACGGCTCCAAAACGCTTCGCGGCACGATCGTTGAAGCCGGAGAGGAGGCGGTGCGAATCGCCACCGACGAGGGCGAGCGAGCTCTGTCCTACGCGGACATCGCGTCCGCACGAACGGTTTTTGAGTGGAATTCGAAGGGTGTGAAACGGTGAATCAGGAACTGATCCAGGCGCTGCGAGAGCTTCAACGAGAGAAAGGGATCTCGTTCGAGACGATTCTCGCCGGACTCGAGGACGCGCTGGCGTCGGCGTACAAGTCATGGAAGCGCGGGTTCGGCGTGGAGGAAGAGCCGGACGCCGCGCGGGCGAAGCTCGATCCGGAGTCGGGCCAGCTGCGCATTTGGGTCCAGACGCTCGACGAGGAGACCGAAGAGGTCACCTCGGAGCACGAGGTCGAGGTCCCGGAGGATTTCATCGGCCGCATCGCCGCGCAGACGGCCAAGCACGTCATCTACCAGAAGCTCCGCGACGCCGAGCGAGACATGACGTATGAGGAGTTCTCCGGCCGCGAGGGCGACATCGTGACCGGGATCATCCAGCAGGACTCGCACCGGTACACGCTGCTCGACCTCGGGAAGGTCGAGGCGCTGCTTCCGCAGGCCGAACAGGTCCCGTCCGAGCCGTATCGCCACGGCGAGCGACTGAAGGCGTACATCGTCGAGGTGCGGAAGACCACCAAGGGCCCGCAGATCGTCGTCTCCAGGACGCATCCCGGTCTTCTTCGCAAGCTCTTCGAGCTCGAGGTTCCGGAGATCGCCCAGGGCATCGTGGAGATGAAGGCGGTGGCACGCGAGCCAGGACATCGGTCGAAGATCGCGGTGGTCTCGCACGAACCGGGCGTCGACCCGGTCGGCGCCTGCGTTGGCGCCAAGGGTTCTCGCGTCCGGCTCGTCGTCAACGAGCTTCGCGGCGAGAAGATCGACGTGGTGCAGTGGGTGGACGACCCTCCGCGATTCGTCGCCAACGCTCTCGCGCCGGCCAAGGTCAAGGAGGTTCGCGTCGACGATGCGACCGGAACCGCTCAGGTCGTCGTCCCGGACTATCAGCTCTCCCTAGCCATCGGTAAGGAAGGGCAGAATGCCCGCCTCGCCGCCAAGCTCACGGGATACCGAATCGACATCAAGAGCGAGTCGCAGATGGCAGACGAAGATCGGGCCCGTCGCGAGGCGAGGTCGCCCAGGCAGCCGGCTCCCAAACCGGTGGCCGAGGGAGCGCCCAGTCCCGACGCCGTCTCCGAAGCGGGACCGGCGTCCGAGGGCGATGGTTCCACCGGCGACGCAGCTTCCGGCATACCGGAGGGAGAAGCCCGGCTTCTTCGCCAGGCCGCCGAAGCTCCGGAGGTCGAGGTCGCGGCCCCCGGGGACGCGTCGGTTCCCGATGACCGGGCTGGAGACGCCCACGCCATGGCGAACGCCGAGCAGACGGAGAAGTCGGCCTCGGCCTGAGGCATGCCGTCAGATCGCCAGCCCGAGCGCACCTGCCTCGGATGCCGGCAGAAGGCCACGAAGCCCGACCTGGTTCGAGTGGTTCGACGCCCCGACGGCGAGATCGCGTTCGATCCCACGGGTCATGCTCCCGGCCGAGGCGCGTACCTCCATCCGAGCGACGCGTGCGTGCGGCGCGCCGTTCGGGCGAACGGGATCGCTCGAGCGCTGAAGATCGCCATGAGCGCGCAGAGGGCCGCTAGTCTTATCCGGGAAGTTCAGAACATGAGGAGTGAGGAACCGTGAGGATCCACGAGCTGGCCAAGGAGCTTGCCGTCTCGAGCAAGGACATCCTGGCCTCGCTTCAGGAGATGGGGTACGAGGGAAGGACCGCTTCTTCCACCGTGCCCGAAGAAGCGGTTCCCCGGATCCGCGCGGCTCGCGGAAAGGTCAAGCCCGGGAGCAAACCGCGTACCGCGACTGCCGATCAGCTGCCGACCCGGAAGCCACGCGGAAAGAAGGAGCCTGAATCAGCACCGCCCGGTGACGGGCAGGTCGAACCCGACACGGCCGCGGCCGTGGTGGAGGCCCCGGTTCAGGAACCGTCGGAGATCGCGGCGCCGGAGGTGACGGCGCCGCCAGTGGCCCAGACCACGGCGGCGATCAAGGTCGGGCGCGGCGCCACTCCGCAAGAGCTCGCGGACAAGCTCGGCACCTCCGCCGCGGACATCGTGAAGGTCCTGCTCCAGGCGGGCGAGATGGTCTCGGTTACCCAATCGCTCAGCGACGAAGCGATCGAGCTGGTCGGCGCTGAGCTGGCCCAGCCCATTGAGGTCGTCGCTCCGGAGGTGGAGCTGGAGGAGCCGGAGGAAGAGGAGGAGGTGGACGAGAGCCGCCTCGAGCCGCGAGCGCCGGTTGTGACTGTGATGGGCCACGTCGACCACGGCAAGACGCTTCTTCTCGACGCCATTCGCCGGACCGACGTGGTCGGCGGGGAGTTCGGCGGGATTACCCAGCACATCGGGGCCTATCAGGTTCAGCAGGACAGCCGGGCCGTGACCTTCATCGATACCCCAGGCCACGAGGCGTTCACCGCGATGCGAGCGCGCGGAGCTCAGGCGACCGACGTGGCCGTGCTGGTGGTCGCGGCGGACGACGGCGTGATGCCGCAGACCATCGAGGCGCTGAACCACGCCAAGGCCGCGCGCGTCCCCATCGTGGTCGCCGTGAACAAGATCGACAAGGAAGAGGCCGATACGGCTCGGGTGCGGCAGCAGCTGGTCGAACACGGGTTGGTTCCTGTCGAGTGGGGGGGCGAGACGGAGTTCGTCGACGTCTCGGCGAAGTCGGGTCAGAACCTCGACAAGCTCCTCGAGACCATCGGCCTGGTCGCCGAGATTCAGGAGCTCAAGGCGGACCCGCACGGTCCGGCCCGGGGCACCACGCTCGAAGCGCACCTGGACAAAGGACGTGGCCCGATCGCGACCGTGCTGGTGCAGCGGGGAACGCTTCGAGCCGGTGACGCGGTCATTTGTGGAACCGCGTATGGACGAGTTCGGGCCATGCTCGACGACAACGGTCAGCAGGTGAAGGAGGCCGGGCCGTCGAAGCCGGTCCAGGTCCTCGGGTGGTCGCACGTCCCCGAGGCGGGAGACGATTTTCGGGTCGTCGCCGATGAGCGCGAGGCCAGGCACGTCGCGCAGGAGCGAGAGGGTCGATTCCGGGCCGCGGAGCATGCGGCTGCTCGGCCGACCTCCTCGCTGAGCGAGCTCCTGGTTCAGGCGAGACAAGATGAGCTACCGACGCTCGGCGTCATCCTGAAGGCCGACGTACAGGGGTCACTCGAGGCCATCGTCGACGCGCTGGAGAAGCTGCCGGCGGACGAGGTCCGTACCAACGTCGTGCACCGCGGCGTGGGCGGGATCACGGAGAACGACGTGACGCTGGCAGCTGCCTCGAGCGCCGTGGTCGTGGGGTTCAATGTCCGACCTGACGTTCGCGCCCGCGAGGTGGCCGAGACGGAGGGCGTCGACATTCGGCTCTACCGGGTGATCTACCAGCTCATCGACGACATCCGGCAGGCGCTGTCGGGGATGCTTTCGCCCGACAAGCAGGAAGCGGATCTCGGCACCGCCGAGGTTCGGGCGCTGTTCCGGGTGCCGCGACTTGGCGTGGTGGCTGGCTGCATGGTCACGAACGGGAACATCCAGCGCGGGGCCCGGGCACGCCTGGTGCGGGATGGAACCATCATCTACACCGGTCGAATCGGGTCGCTCCGCCGGTTCAAAGACGACGTTCGAGAGGTCGCCGAGGGGTTCGAGTGCGGCATCGGCCTCGAGAACTTCCAGGACGTCCACGAGGGCGATGTCATCGAGGCCTACGAGGTCCGAGAGATCGCGCGGACGCTGGCCTAGCCGATGGGAGAAGCGGATGTTGGCGGCGCTGTGCAGGTTCGACCTCCGCCTCCCGGGGTGCTCCTCGCTCAAGGAGAAACGGCACGTCGTGAAGAATCTGACTTCGTCTCTTCGCAACAAGTTCAACGTGGCGGTGGCGGAGGTGGATCACCATGACCTCTGGCAGCGAACCGCGATTGGCGTCGCGTCCGTCGCGGAGGAGGGCTATCACCTCAAGCGGGTAATGCATCAGGTGGAGCGTCACATCTGGACGTTCCCCGCCATTGAAGTGATCGACTCGGACCTCTCATTTCACGGGCCCGAAGACTGATCGAAAACGTGAGGAGGATTGACCGATGGGAACCGGGACTCGACCCGAGCGGGTGGCCGAGGAGTTCCGCGAGATCCTTGCCGAGGAGATTCCGCAGCTCAAGGACCCCCGTGTTGGGTTCGTGACGGTGACTCGGGTGGAGGTGACGCCGGATCTCCGGAAGGCGATCGTCTACTACACGGTCATGGGCAAGGACACCGATCATCGCCGAACCAGAGCGGGTCTCATGTCGGCCAAGGCGCGCCTTCGAACTGTGCTCGGCCAGCAGGTTCGCTTGAAGTTCACACCGGACCTCGAGTTCGAAGAGGACGTCGGGCTCGCTCAAGTCGAACGGGTGACGCAGCTGCTCAAGCAGATCGGCGCCAGCGCCGAGCCGTCCGGATCGAATGACGGAGAGGGCGCCGAATGATCCGGCCGACCGCCGCTCCGCTCACCGGCGAAGGGTTCGTCGACCAGGATGGCCACTCGCCGCTCGATGACGCGATGAAGCGCGCCGGGGAGACGCTGAAGGCGGCCACGACGGTCGCGCTGGCCTGTCACGTGAATCCCGATCCCGACGCCATCGGGTCGATGCTGGGGCTGGGCCTGTGGCTTCGGTCGCAGGGCAAGGACGTGGTCTGCTCGTGGGGCAACGATCCGTTGCAGCCGCCCAGGTGGCTCTCCGCCCTGTCGGGCTCCGAGCTCATCGTCGAGGCGAAGCAGTTCCCGAAGAAGCCGGAGGTCATGGTGGCTCTGGACACGGCCTCGCCGGACAGGCTTGGGCCACTCGGGGCGAACGCGGAGAAAGCCGACTGCGTCATCGTGATCGACCATCACCGAACGAACCCGGGTTTCGGATCGATCGTGCTGCTGGACCCCGCTGCCTCCTCCACGTGCGAGATGGTGTTTCGTCTCGTTCGCTCGATGGGTGGCGAGCTTTCCGACGAAAGCGCGGCGTGCCTCTACGCCGGAGTCATCACCGACACGGGGCGGTTCCAATACGAGTCGACCACGCCCGAAACGCTGCGGGTGGCGGCAGAGCTGCGAACCCACGACTTCGACCACACCCTGGTCGCGCGAGCGTTGTTCGAGGACACGTCGCTCCCCGCGCTCCGGCTGACCGCCATCGCGCTCCAGCGGGTCGTGCACGTCCCTGAGGCCAGCTTGATGTGGACCTACATCCTGCAATCCGACCTCGTGGCGACCGGCGGCGAGATGCTCGAGACCGACGACCTCATCGATCTGGTTCGGACGGCCCGGGAAGCGGACGTCACCTGCATCCTGAAGCAACAGCGGGACGGCCGATTCAAGGCGAGCCTTCGATCCAAGGGCGGGACCGACGTTGGGGCGGTCGCACAGAGCTTCGGCGGGGGAGGACACCGCCTGGCCGCCGGATACACGTCCCCGACCGGTCTGGCCGACTCCATCCGGGCCGTTCAGGAGGCAGTTCTGGCGGCGCGGTGAACGGGCTTCTGCTCATCGACAAACCGGCCGGGATCACGTCGCACGACGCGGTGGATCGCGTGCGAAGGGCTCTGGGGGTTCGCAAGGTGGGCCACGCCGGGACCCTCGATCCGGCCGCGACGGGGCTGTTGTTGCTCGGTGTGGGGCGGGCCACCCGGCTCCTCCGGTTCCTGGCTGAGTTCGACAAGGTCTACGAAGGCACCGGCGTCCTCGGTGTCCAGACCACCACCCTGGACGCCGAAGGCGAGGTCGTTCGGGAATCAAGCGTGGGGGTGAACGAACGCGATCTCCGAGCGGCGATGCAGGAATTCGTGGGCGAGATCGACCAGGTTCCACCGGCGTACTCGGCGGTGAAGGTGGGAGGGGAGAAGCTCTATCGTGCCGCGCGGGCCGGACGGCCGATCGAGGCCGCGCCGCGCCGGGTCGAGGTCTTCGAGTTCGAGCTGCGCGCGTTCACGACGCCGAGGTTCGATTTCTCGGTGCGGTGCTCCCGAGGGACGTACGTCCGTTCGTTGGTCGCCGATGTGGGCACCCGCCTGGGTTGCGGCGCGCACCTGGCGCGTCTGCGACGCCTGGCTATCGGGTCGTTCCGGGTCGAAGAGGCCGGGCCGCCGGACGAGCCGCCGCAGTTGCTTCCACTGGACCGGGCGGTCGAGCATCTGCCATCGCTGACCCTTCAAGAAGAAGAAGCGAAGGTCGCGGTCCACGGGCAGTGCCTCGGGCCCGCCGGCATCGCCGGCCCCTATCGTGCCGTGGCTCCCGACGGCAGGTTGATAGGGATCTACCGCGACACCGGCGCAAAGGCGTGCCCCGACGTGATCCTCACATCCGGCTGAGCCGTCCTAGTTACAGGTGATGGGTCGATTCCCTGTTGCTCTCGGCCAACGTTCGGCCTTCCCGCCCTTCACCAGATAAGCAGCTCGGTCTGATTCCGAGGGGCTGACCCACAGCTGCCACGGTCCTCGATGCAGGCCGGTGGGGCGAGCATCGGAAGGCAGAGGTGCGTTTTCGGCGAAGGTGGTCGCGAATTCGAAGTCTTCGAGCACTCCATCGGGATCTCGGACGTACTGGCGATACGTTCCCTTGGCGAAGCCGTCACGGATGTGCTCTCCGACGATGGTGCCCGGAGGCCATGACATGTCGAGAAACACGACGGATTCCCAGTCACAGTGGCTGAGGCCGTTCATCGTGTGGATCACCAAGGGGTATCCGTTCCTCGGATCCGATATCCCATCCGGGAGGCGTCTCCCTCTCGCGTCGGTCCAAGGGCCGACGACCGAGTTCGCGTGACGGAGATACAGAACGCCGCCCAGCGCGAGAACAACAAAAGCTGCGGCCGCGGCTCCGATGGACCGTCTGGACATTGTCTCCCTTCGACGGTGCTTCTCAGTAGGGGGTTCTCGACGCAAGAACGCGATGAGGCATCCTGTACGCTCCGAACGTGGATCTCGTCCACGGTATTCAATCGCTGCCTTCCGATTTTCGCCAGAGCGCCGTGACGATCGGCTTCTTCGATGGTGTGCACCGCGGTCATCAAGCCGTGATCGGACACACCGTCGAGGTGGCGAAGGCCAAACAGCTCACGCCGCTGGCCGTGACGTTCGATCGACATCCCCGCGAGGTCCTGACGCCCGGGAATGTCCCACCGCTGCTGACCGCGCTCGATCGAAAGGCGAGTCTCATCGAAGCCCTCGGCGTCGACGCGCTGGTCGTCCTGGAGTTCACGGAGGAGTTCTCTCGCTGGTCGCCGGAAGAGTTCGTCGGCAAGGTGCTGGTCGAGGGACTCGGCGTGGGTCACGCCGTGGTCGGCGCCAACTTCACGTTCGGGCACAAGGCCATGGGAAACGTCGAGCTGCTGCGGGAGCTCGGATCTTCCTACGGGTTCTCCGTCGAAGGTGTCGGGCTGTTCGAGGTCGGTGGACGTGCCGTTTCGTCTTCGTCGATCCGATCGGCGCTTCTCGAGGGGGATCTCGAATGGCCCACCGAGGCGCTCGGCCGCCGATTCGTCCTCGACGGCCGGGTCGTCCGCGGGGCGGGACGGGGCGCGGGCCTCGGGTTCCCGACGGCGAACCTCGAGGTGGAGCGGGGGATGCTTCTTCCAGCAGAGGGCGTGTACGCCGGAAAGGCGTTCGTTCGCGGCGACACCTACGTGGCCGCGATCAACATCGGGACGAACCCGACGTTCGGGGCCGAGCCGCTCCACGCGGAAGCCTTCATCCTGGATTTCGCGGGCGACCTGATCGGTCAGCCCATGGCGATCGAGTTCTGGGAACGCCTCCGCGACGAGGTGCGGTTCGACTCCCCCGAGGATCTCGCCAGGCAGATCGATGACGACGTCGAGCGGACACGCGCAGTCGTGAGGTAGCCGAGGTCGATGTCGTCGAGCGGCGGATCCCGGTTGAGCGGTCAGCGCATCGGAGCGCTGGTCCTGGCACTCGTCTTTGTGATCGCGCTCATCGCGCTGGTGCGCTACACGTTCACCGCGGATTTCGGAAGCTCGAGCCGCCAACCCCGTCCGCCGGTCGCGGGAAATAGCCGGCCGCCTTCTCCTCGGAGCGCGCCCTCGGCACGAAAGACCGCTCCGGCCCGCGAAACGCTCATGATCCAGGCGACCGGGGACGTCAGCCTGGACCCCGACTACATCTCGAACTTCAACACCTACGGCTACGACTACGCCTGGTCGGGGATGAAGGGCCTCTTCCAACGCGATGACCTCACCATCGTGAACCTGGAATGTCCGGTCTCTCTCGGCGGGGTGAAGTTTTCGAAACAGTTCACCTTTCGAGGTGACCCGGCCGCCTTACCGGCCATGAAAGAGGCGGGCGTGGAGGTGGCGAACATCGGCAACAACCACTCGTACGACTACGGCATGATGGCGTTCCTCGACACGTTGCGCTACCTGGACCACAGCGGGATCACCGCGGTCGGAGGAGGAAAGGACGATGAGGACGCCACGAAGCCGCGGGTCTTCAACCTGAAAGGCTGGAAGGTCGCCGTGGTCGGGATCGCCGGCGTCGTGGAGCCGGCGCCGGAGGCAGTCGCCGCCCCAGGGCATCCCGGTGTTGCCTGCCACCACGACGTGGATTGCATGGTGGGCGCAATTCGCCGCGCCGACAAGGTGGCGGACCTGGTCGTGGTGGTCATCCACTGGGGAGTCGAACTGCACCCGGAGCCCAACTCCACTCAGATCGACTGGGCCCACCAGTTCATCGACGCCGGGGCGGACGCGATCTTCGGCCACCACTCCCATAGGCTTGGCTCCGTCGAGACCTACAAGGGAAGGCCCATCTTCTGGAGTCTCGGCAACTTCGTGTGGCCCGCCTTCTCGGGCGCCGGAGCGACCACCGGCGTGGCGCGGGTCGTGGTCACTCCGGACGCCGAGATCACCTACCGGCTGCTTCCCGCGTACATCGAATCGAGCGGTCACCCGGTTCTGCGGGGTACGTGAGCGTCAGCTGGGCCCAAAAAACCCTGTGCTACCCTCTGTTTCAAGCCCATGGCGCTACTGAAAGAGCAGAAATCCACGCTGATCAGCGAATACAAGAGGGGCGAGTCGGATACTGGCTCGCCCGAGGTCCAGATCGCCATTCTCACCCGGCGCATCGATTCGCTGACCGAGCACCTCAGGACGCACGGGAAGGACCATCACTCGCGACGCGGCCTCCTCCAGATGGTCGGAAAGCGCCGCCGCCTGCTGGACTACGTGCGGCGTGAGGACGTTGAACGGTACCGGTCGCTGATCTCTCGCCTCGGTTTGAGGCGCTGATCGCTCGACCCAAGGCGGCCATGCGGCCGCCTCTTCTTTAGGAGGAGGTGGAAGCAAGAAGCACCAGGAGCGAAGCGGCTGCCAGTTATCAGTGGCGGAGCCCGGAGGGGAGACTTCCGGAGTCCACCACTGAGAACTGGCGAGACAGCCGCCACGCTCCTTGAACCAGAAACCCGGTCGCTTCGGCGGCCAGTTCAAGGAGGATCCTCATGATCAGAGCAACCAGAAGCATTGGCGGAGCCGAATTCGCCATCGAGAGCGGCAAGCTGGCCAAGCAGGCCGGGGGTTCGTGCGTGGTGACGCTGGGAGAGACCCAGGTGCTCGCGACGTGCACGAGCGCCCCACCTCGTGAAGGACTGGACTTCTTCCCGCTCACCGTCGACGTCGAGGAGCGGATGTACGCGGCGGGCAAGATCCCCGGCGGGTTCTTCCGCCGCGAGGGACGACCGTCGGAGACGGCCATTCTCACCGCCCGGCTCACCGACCGGCCGCTTCGTCCGACATTCCGGGAGGGATACCGGGACGACGTTCACGTCGTCGTCACCGTGCTTTCCGCCGACATGGCCAACCTGTACGACATCCCCACGATCAACGGCGCCAGCCTGGCGGTGTGCCTTGCCGGGCTACCGTTCGATGGTCCGGTCGGAGCGGTTCGGGTCGCGTTGATCGGCGGCCAGTGGAAGGTCAACCCGACGTATCAGGAGCTGGACCTGGCCACGTTCGACATGGTGGTCGCCGGCCGGCAGAACGACCAGGGCACGGTCGACATCCTGATGGTTGAGGGCGAAGCTCCTGAAGGGGCGTGGACGCGCGTCGCGGATGGCGAGAGGGCCCCGACGGAGGAGGTCGCCGGCGAGGGGCTCGACGTCGCCAAGAACCACATCGCCGAGCTGATCGAACTGCAGCGCGAAGTCATCACGCAGGCTGGAGTGACTCCCAAGCCGTTCGAGCCGCGGCCGATCTTCGACGACGAGGTCTGGAGCGAGGTCGAGTCGTTCGCCGGACCGAAGCTTCGCGACGCGCTGGTTCCCGCCAAGCACGACCGCGAGGAAAAGCTCGACGCGCTGAAGGAGGAAACCAAGCAGCACCTTCAGGAGCGTTGGGGCGACGCGTACGCCGAGCGTGCCAACCAGATCGGCCCCGCGTTCAAGGAGCTCCAGAAGAAGGCGATGCGCCGCAGGGTGATCGAGGAAGGCGTCCGCCTGGACGGGCGCAAGCCGGATGAGATCCGTCCGCTCTCCTCTGAGGTGGGGATCATCCCGCGGGCCCACGGGTCCGGGCTCTTCCAGCGTGGTGAGACGCAGGTCCTCACCGTGACCACGCTCGGGATGCTGCGAATGACGCAGATCATCGACACGCTCGATCCCGAGGACTCCAAGCGCTACATCCACCACTACAACTTCCCGCCTTTTTCGACGGGGGAGACCGGACGTATGGGTGGGCCCCGGCGACGGGAGATCGGCCACGGCGCGCTCGCCGAACGCGCGCTGGTCCCCGTGGTTCCATCCGAAGAGGACTTTCCGTACACGCTGCGACTGGTCTCCGACGTCCTGGAGTCGAACGGGTCGACCTCGATGGCGAGCGTATGCGCCTCGACCCTTTCGCTCATGGACGCTGGCGTTCCGATCAAGGCCCCGGTGGGCGGGGTGGCCATGGGGATGATCGCGGAGAACGGCGAGTACGTGACCCTGACGGACATCCTGGGGGCGGAAGACGCCCTCGGCGACATGGACTTCAAGGTCGCCGGGACACGTGAGTTCGTGACGGCGCTTCAGCTCGACACCAAGGTCACCGGCCTTCCGGCCGAGGTGCTGTCCGGCGCATTGAAGCAGGCGAAGGACGCCCGAATGATCATCCTTGATGCCATGGGTCGCACCATCGCCGCGCCGCGTGAGGCGCTCACCATGAAAGCCCCTCGCGTCATCACCATCACCGTGCCGGTCGACAAGATCGGCGAGGTCATCGGTCCGAAGGGCAAGCGGATCAACGAGATCATCGCGACGACGGGCGCGGACATCGACATCGAGGACGACGGCCGGGTCTTCATCGGGTCCCGCGAAGCCGACGGTGCCGAGCGGGCGGTGCACATGATCAACGAGATCGTCAATCCGCGACTACCGGAGGTTGGCGAGCGCTACGACGGAACGGTGGTGAAGACCACCACGTTTGGGGCGTTCGTCAACATCACGCCGGCGCGTGACGGCCTCGTGCACATCTCGAAGCTCGGCCGTGGACGCCGCCTCTCCTCCGTCGAAGAGGCGGTCAACGTGGGCGACAAGCTCACCGTCGAGGTCGAGGACATTGACCCGCAGGGCAAGATCAGCCTGAAGCCGGTCGGCGAGGGATGGGACCCGCCGGAAGGTGGCTGGCCCCGCATCGAATCCGGCGACGGTGACCGCGAGCGCAGGGGTCCGCGGGACCAGGCCGGCGACCGCGGGCGTGACCGGGACCGGGGCGGCTTTCGGCCGCGGCGCGAGGGCGGCCGCCGCGAGGGCGGTCGAGGCGGGGGCCGGGAGCGTCGAGAGCCGTGATTGGGTCGGCCGACCGCGAGAACACGGTGGATGACGCCGCGGTGGCAGCGGCCGACGCCACGTCCGAGACGGCCCGCCGCGCTGCCCAGGCCGGGCTCTCGCGAACGGAATACGAATCCGGTCTCCGCGTCATCAGCGAAGAGATGCCGGAGATGCGCTCCGTCGCGCTTGGCGTTTGGGTCGATGTCGGTTCGCGCGACGAGCCTCACGAGATCGCGGGCGCGTCGCACTTCCTGGAGCACCTGCTCTTCAAGGGGACCGAAACGCGCAGCGCTCGTGAGATCGCCGAGGCGTTCGACGCGGTTGGCGGAGATCTGAACGCCTTCACCGCGAAGGAATACACGTGCTACTACTGCCGCGTCCGGGACGAAGACCTCCCGATGGCGGTCGAGTTCATGAGCGACATGCTCCAGAACTCGGTGCTGCGCGAGGACGACTTCGACGCCGAGCGCATGGTAATCCTCGAGGAGATCAACCGGCAAGAGGACGCGCCCGACGATCTCATCCACGACGTCTTCGCGGCCACGGTTTGGGAGGGGCATCCGTTGGGGCGGCCCGTCCTTGGAACGAAGGAGACGATCAGCGGAGTCTCCCGGGATCAGATCAACGATTTCTATCGCCGCCTCTACGAGCCGGCGCACTTCGTGATCGCCGCGGCCGGAAACTTCAAGCACGAGGACCTGTGCGCCGAGGTCGAACGGCACATGAACACCGGACCGAAGCGCTCGAGCAGCCTCACGCCGCAGGTTCGAACGGGCGGAGACATTCCGCCGGTCTCGGGAAAGAACGCGGTTCGCCACCGGACGACCGAGCAGGCGCACATCGCCCTTGGGACCAGCGCGCCGTCGCGAAAGGACAACGACCGGTTCGCGTTCGGCGTGGTGAACTCGGCGCTGGGAGGCGGGATGTCCTCGAGGCTGTTCCAGGAGGTTCGCGAGAAGCGTGGGCTCGCGTATTCGATCTACAGCTACCACTCCATGTTCGCCGAGACCGGACTGTTCACGGTCTATGCCGGGACCACGCCGTCGAGGGCGTCCGAGGTCTTGTCCGTCATTCGCCGGGAGCTCGAGGACATCGGCACCGGCGGCCTGAAGGGCGATGAGCTCGAACGGGCGAAGGGGCATCTCAAGGGGTCGTTCGTGCTGTCCCTGGAGGACACCAGCGGCAGGATGTCCCGGATCGGCCGTTCGGAGATCAGCCAGGGCGAGATTCTTTCGGTCGACGAGGTGATCGAACGAACCGAGGCCGTAACGGCGGAGGACGCGGAGCGGGTGGCAAAGGAGTACTTCACCAGGCCGCTGACCCTCACAGTGGTGGGGCCGTTCGAGGACGATGCGTTCGCCGAGCTCAGCGGCGATGTGAAGCTGCAGGACGACGGCGCCGGTCAGGAAACCGGCGGCTCCGGCCCAACCGGGTGACACGAGTCGGCGTCCTCGGGGCGGCCGGACGGATGGGCCGGCTGGCCTCCAAAGCGATCGCCGAAGATCCAGAGCTCGTCCTCGCGGCGGCGGTCAACCCCACGTTCGACGGCGAGCACCTCGGCGTCATGATCGGGCACCCGGAGATCGACGTTCGGATCTCGGATGATCGCGAGACGTTGCTCCAGGCCGAGTGCGAGGTGGTGGTCGACTTCACGACGCCGTCCGCCGTCATGTCGAACATCCGGTGGGGGATCGAGCACGCCATTCACATGGTCGTGGGAACCACCGGCATTGGGCCCGACGATCTTGCCGAGATCGAGCGGCTCATCGGGGCCGAAGGCAACGAGTCCAACGTCATCGTCGCGCCGAACTTCGCCATCGGCGCCGTGCTGTTGCAGCTTTTCGCTGCCCTCGCCTCACGGTATTTCCCGGCGGCGGAGATCATCGAGCTGCATCACGAGGGAAAGGCAGACGCTCCATCGGGCACGGCGTTGGCCACGGCCGAGCGGATGGCCGAGGCACGCGGCGAGGCGTGGAAGGGACCGGCGGGCGAAACGTTGAGCGGGGTTCGCGGCGGCGACGTCGAGGGCATTCGGATTCACTCGGTTCGCCTTCCCGGCCTGGTCGCGCACCAAGAGGTGATCTTCGGCGGCGCCGGCCAGACGCTCACCATCCGGCACGATTCCATGCAGCGCGAGTCGTTCATGCCGGGCGTGATCCTCGCCATCAAGTCGGTGGTTCACCATCCCGGGCTCACGGTCGGACTCGAGCCCCTGCTCGACCTCCCTGCGCTCGATTTGTAGATGGCGCACCGTCTGGCCGCGGTCTTCGCCCATCCGGACGACGACACGTTCGGCCTGGCGGGCACGCTGGCGCTCAATCCCGATTGTGAGTACACGGTTATCGTGGCTACAAGCGGGGACGCCGGAATGATCAGCGAGCCCACGCTCGCCACGAAGGAGAACCTCGGCGAGGTTCGCGAGCACGAGGAACGAAACGCGCTTGCCGCGGTTGGGAAGAGCGATGCGAACATCCACTTCCTTCGTTATCCGGACATGGGGTTGGCGGAGGCACCGCGGGACGAGTTGGTGGCGAAGGTGATGGACCTTCTGATCGAGGCGGGTCCGGAGGTGGTCGTGACGTTCGGCCCGGAGGGGGTCACCGGCCACTCCGACCACGTCACAATCGGTGAGGTCGCCACAACGGCATTCCACGATGCGCGGGGGCGAGCCGGTCCCGGGCAGTTCCAGCGGCTGTTCTACAACTCCGTGGCGCAATCGGATCTCGACCTGTTCTACGGTTTCGCCCGGCAGGCCGGGATCGACGTCGGCAATCCAGGCGATCCGTTTCGGCCGCGAGGCGTTCCGGACGAGACCATCGCGGTTCGGATCGACTGCTCGAGCGTCATCGATCGGAAGCTCGAAGCGATCCGCGCGCACGCGACGCAATCGAACGAGCTCCAGGGATTGCCCGACGAGCTCGTGAAGGCCATGTTCTCGCGCGAATACTTCGTCCGGGCGTGGCCCCAGCGCGGCTCTGCCGAGGGGCCCGGTTCCGACCTGTTCGAGGGGCTGGACGAGAAACCGGCCTGAAGCTCCTCAGGACTTCGCGTCGAACTGCTCGACGAACAGAAGACCCGACGCGCTGGTGAACTGGTCCTCGGCGCCGCGAGCCGCTGCCTCGCTCTTCATGTCGGCGGAGAAATCATCTCGGGAGTCCCACGACAGCTCGGCCACGCCGTCGTAGGGCGCCTCCTGACCTTGGGGCACCCGCGTCACCACGTTCACCACGTAGCCCTTGAGGTTGGGGTAGCCCTCGCGCGCGATCGGGGCGTGCTGCCGCTCCCAGTAGCTTCGGAACTCCTGGGCCGACATCTCATCCTTCTTCCGCAGCCAAATGTGGACCTTGAACATCGCGACCTCCGCTCTTCTCACGAATCCTTCGACTTCGGCCGGCTGGGTTCCTCGGACTCGCCGGCCTGCCACCTGGCGATCACGAACAGCAAGTCCGAGAGGCGATTCAGGAATTTCAGGGCGTCCCCACTCACCGTTCTTCCGGCATCGCGCATCTCGACGGAGCGGCGCTCGGCGCGACGAACGGTCGAACGAGCCACGTCCAGGGCCGCGGAAACCGGATTGGCCCCGGGAACGATGAACTCGCGAGGAAGCGGATGCCTCGCCACGAGCTCGTCGATCTTCGATTCGAGATCCTGCACCATCGCGGCGTCGACCAACGAGACGCCCCGCTGAAGGCGCTCCCGGTGTTCCGGGTTCGTGGCGAGATCCGCCCCGACCACGAACAGGTCTCGCTGGAGCTTCAGGATCAGGGACTTGACGTCATCGTCATGCGCGTGAGCTCGGGCCACACCGAGCGCCGCGACCGCTTCGTCCACGGTCCCGTAGGCCTCCGTTGCAGCGTCGGCCTTGGAGATGCGGCCGCCGTAGAGGAGCCCGGTGGTCCCGTCATCGCCGGTCTTCGTGTAGATCCGCACCGGGCCACAGGATAGTTCGTGTCCTGAGGACACTGGAACTGCGCATAGTTGGGCTCGATAATCGCCCTAATGCCGAACGACGATCCCCGTCTCGCGTTCCTTGGCGGCCTGGGCGAGATCGGAAGGAATATGGCCGCGCTGGAAATGGAAGGCCGCATTCTGCTGATCGACGCGGGCCTTTCGTTTCCAGAGATCGACATGCCCGGGATCGACCTGGTGCTTCCGGACTTTCAGTACTTGCGGGAAAACCGCGACCGCGTGCACGCGGTGGTGCTCACGCACGGACACGAGGATCACATCGGCGCCGTCCCGTACCTGCTCCGCGAATTCTCGCTTCCGATCTACGGAACCAAGCTGACGCTGGCGCTCCTCCAGGGGAAGCTCGAGGAGCACCGGGTCCGCGACCGCGCTGAGTTTCGGGAGATCGTCCCGCGCCAGGAGGTTCGAACCGGGCCCTTCACCATGCGGTTCTACCGCGTCTCGCACTCCATTCCCGACGGCGTCGCCGTGGCGATCGACCTTCCCGCGGGAACGCTGCTCCATTCGGGAGACTTCAAGCTCGACCCGACGCCGATCGACGACCGGGCCACCGACCTGCAGGGTTTGGGGTCCGAGGCGGCCCGCGGCGTCCACGTGTTCTTGGCCGATTCGACCAACGCGGAGGAGCCCGGCACCACGGGGAGCGAGCGCGAAGTTGGTCCGGTTCTCTACGAGATCATCCGGGACGCGCCCCGGCTCGTGGTGGTGGCGTGCTTCGCGAGTCACATTCACCGCATCCAGCAGGTGGTCCGAGCGGCCGTGAGAGCCAACCGGAAGGTCGCCTTCCTGGGCCGGAGCATGCACCAGAGCGTGGCGGCCGCCCGGGAGCTCGGCTACCTCGACGTTCCGGAGGAGTCGGTGATTCCGATCGAGGCCTTGAAGGAGATCGATCCCCGGGAGGTGGTGGTCTGCTCGACCGGCTCTCAGGGAGAGCCGCTGTCTGCGCTCTCGCTCATGGCGGCGCACGAGCACAAATGGGTTCGGCTGAAACACGGCGACGCCGTGATCCTGGCCTCCTCGGCGATCCCGGGCAACGAGCCGTCGATCCATCGAACCGTCGACGGCCTCTATCGCACCGGCGCTCAGGTCTTTCACGTCCCGACGGCGCCGGTCCACGTCTCCGGTCACGCCGCGGCGGAGGAGCTGAAGTTCATGCTGAGCCTGATCCGCCCACGGTGGTTCATTCCGGTCCACGGCGAGCGGCGGCATCTCGCGCACAACGCCCGCCTCGCCAACGAGGTGGGGATTCCGGAGGATCGAGTTTTCATCGTCGACGACGGAGACACCATCGAGCTGGGGGAAGAGATGCGAAGAGGCGACCCCATCCCGGCCGGGATGACGTTCGTGGATGGGCTCGGCATCGGCGATGTGGGCGCGGTGGTCCTTCGCGACCGGAGGAAGCTCGCCGACGACGGAATCGTGGTGGTCGTGGTGACGGTGGACGGCCGGTCCGGCGAGGTCGTGGCCGGCCCG
>DASVPT010000215.1:0-12242 GCA_036389535.1 Actinomycetota bacterium | reverse complement strand
CAGCCGCCTCGCCGCGTCGCGGAACACGCGGCCCGCCGGCGACTCCGGGTCCGAAACCACGATCGGGGTGCCGGTGTCGCCACCCTCCCGCAGCGCGGGAACCAAGGGGACCTTGCCCAAGAGCGAGACGCCGAGCGTCTGCGCCGCGACCTCGCCACCACCCTCGCCGAAGATCGGCGTTTGCTCGCCGCAATGGGGGCAGACGAAGTAGGACATGTTCTCGATGACCCCGCAGACGCTCAAGCGGGTCTGGGCCGCCATCTTCCCGGCGCGCTCGGCGACCTTTCGGGCCGCCTCCTGTGGGGTGGTGACCACCAACATCTGAGCGCCGGGGAGGAAGCCGGCCATCGAAATCGAGACGTCGCCGGTGCCCGGCGGGAGGTCCGCCAAGAGGAAGTCGAGGTCGCCCCAGTAGACATCCCCCAGGAACTGCTGCACCGCCTTGTGGAGCATGGGCCCCCGCCAGATGACGGGCGTCTCTTCGGGCACGAAGAAGCCCATCGAGATGATCTTCACGCCGTGGGACTCGAGCGGCATGATCATGTTGTTGAACGCGACCGGCTGACCGTGCGCGCCCATCATCCTCGGGACCGAGAAACCCCACACGTCGACGTCGACGATCCCGACCCGATGTCCTTCCGCGGCGAGCGCGGCGGCCAGGTTCACGGTGACCGACGACTTTCCGACCCCGCCCTTTCCGGAGGCCACCGCGATGACCGCCGTGTTCGTGTCGGTGAAGAACACCCGTCGCTCTTCCGGAGCCTCGCCACCGCGAAGCTTCCCGACCAGATCCTGCCGCTGTTGCGCCGTCATCTCGCCCAGGACGACCTCGACCCGTTGACCGGGGTCAAGGATGGGCGCCACCGCGGAGGTGACGTCGCTGTTGATTCGGTCCTTGAGCGGACAGCCCGCGATGGTGAGCAAGACATGCACCTTCACCAGGCCGTTTTCGACCTCGATGTCCTTCAGCATCCCGACGTCTTCGATCGGCTTCCCGATCTCGGGGTCGAGGACGTTGCGCAGTGCTTCTCTGACCTGCTCTCTCGTGGGCATGTGAAGGGCTCCGATTTATTCTGATTCGTACGGTGCTTACCTCGATAATAGGTTGCCCGAGGAAAGGCGACAGTCCGGCGAGGACGAAAACCCGTGCCTGAGACCAAAGAGCTCGAGGTTCACAAGGCGCTCGCGGACGATACGCGCTACCGCCTGTACCGCTACATCGGTTTGGCCAGACGGCCGGTTTCCATCAGGGAGATGTCCCGGCGGCTATCCCTCCATCCGAACACGCTCCGGCCGCACCTGCGGCGTTTGGAAGAGGCCGGCCTTCTTTCGCGGGAGGTTCGAAAGAGCGCCACGGTCGGCCGGCCACAGACCCTGTACTCCGCGGTGGAGGCGCGCGACGAGGACGGAAGGGACTACCGGCTCCTCGCGGAGATGCTCCTCGGCGTGGTTCGAACGAAGAAAGCGACGGAGGAGGCGAAGGACCTGGCCCGGCAGTGGGGTTCGTATCTCGTCGCACAGGGAGGGCCCAAGCCGGGCGTTCGGCTCCCTGCGCGCCGGAACATGGCCGTGCTGCAGGAAGCGATGGCCCGCGCGGGATTCGACCCCCGGTTCCGACGGCTGCAGGGTTCGACCACCGAGATCACCTTGCGCGACTGCCCGTTCCGCGACCTGGCGGATGACCACCGGCAGCTCGTGTGCACGCTTCACCGCGGTTTGGTCGAAGGGATGGTGGCCGGGCTCAAACCGCCCGTGACGATTCGTGAGTTCCAGCCGTTCGCAGAGCGAGGGATCTGCCGGGTCCGAACAGCGTGACCTCACCGCAGCCGGAGTTGCAGCCAGACGAACCGTGGCCACACAATGCGGGCGGCCATTGACCCAAGGAGGTCCAGATGCCGCTGTTCATGGACGTTCACGAGAGCCTTCCCGAGGGTGCGTCTGCGAAGGACGTCGCCGACGCTCACGCCGCCGACCTGAAGACTCAGGAGAAATACGGCGTGAACTACCTCAAGTACTGGGTGGACGAGCAAGACGGAAAGGTCTTTTGCCTGGTCGACGCCCCGGACGCCGAGACCGCGAAGACGGTCCATCGCGAGGCCCACGGGCTGGTCGCAGACAGGATCTTCGAGGTTCAAGAAGGCGCCTGAGAAGGAGGGCGTCAGCGTTCTTTGGCGCCGTCTCCTTGGTTGTCGTTGCCGAACGATCGCTCGGTGAGCCCGGTAACGCTGGAGAGCATGTTCGCGAGCTCCATCGGCACGACGAACTTCGTCGAGGGAGACGATCCGATCTGCTTCAGCGCGTCGAGGTACTGCAGGCTCATGGTGTTGGCGTCGAGGCCCTGGGCGATCTCGAAGATCTTCGACAACGCCAGCGAGAAGCCTTCGGCCCGAAGAATGGCGGCCTGCCGATCGCCTTCGGCCTGAAGGATCGAGGCCTGCTTCTGCCCTTCGGCCACCGTGATGGAGGCCTGCTTGGAACCCTCGGACTCGGTCACCACGGCACGCCGCGTCCGCTCCGCTGACATCTGGCGCGTCATCGCCTCCTGGACGGTGGGAGGCGGGATGATCTCTCGCACCTCGACGTTGGTGACCTTGACTCCCCACCGCTCGGTGACCTCGTCGAGCTTGATCCGCAGCACCTCGTTCATCTGCTCTCGTTTGGAAAGCACGTCGTCCAGCGACATGTCCCCGACCACGCTTCGAAGGGTCGTCGCGGCGATGTTCTGCGCCGCCCCCGAGAAGTTCTGAACCTGGAGGACCGACATCAGGGCGTCCACCACCTTGTAAAAGATGATGAAGTCGAGCGAGATCGCCGCGTTGTCTTCGGTGATCGCCGACTGATGCGGGATTTCCAGATACAGCTCCCGGAGGTCGACCCACGTAACGCGGTCGACGATCGGGATGATCACGACCAGGCCCGGGCCGCGGAGCCCGATGGCGCGTCCCAGCCGGAACAGCACGATTCGCTGGTATTCGCGCACGATCTTGACGGCGTTGGGGATCAAGATCAGCAAGAAGAACAGGGCGGCCCCCAGGGCCACGTACAACCCGAACATCTACGCTCCCCCTCCTTTGGCGGCCACTCCCTGGCCGGTTAGTTGCGCTTGTCTCGAACTTGCCGGGGCCACCATCAACCGCAGTCCCGAAACTCGAACCACCCGAACCGGCGTTGTGGCCGGGATGACCGGACCCACGGTTTCGGCGCTCCAGGTCTCGCCGCGCGCTCGGACCTGCCCGACGGGGTTCAGCTCGTTGACGGCCACTGCCTCCTCGCCGACGAGCCCCTCCATCCCACGGGGAAGGGGCGGAAGATGCCGTGCCTTGATCGCGGCGCCGACCACGAAGCCGAAGAAGGCCACCAACGCCGCCGTCACCACGGCGATGAGCCACGGTGACACCGCGGCGCCGGGAACCGATGAATCGAACAGAAGCAATCCGCCGAGGATCAACGAGACGGCTCCGCCGACGGTCGGGACGCCGATCCCCGGGTGTTTCAGCTCGAGAAGGAAGAACACGGCGGACGCGATCAACAGGACGACGCCGGCGAGCTGGACGGGAAGCTCCCCGAAGGAGATGAACGCGGTCACCAGGAAGACCAGACCGAGCACGCCGGGCACCGAGATGCCGGGATGCAGGAGCTCGATGACCAAGAGGACCAGCCCCAACGCGAAGAAGAGGAAGGCGAGATCCGGGCTGATCAAGCCGTGGAGGATCGAAGCGCCAAGGCCCAACCGGTCATGCTCCAGAACCGCACCGAGCGTTCGAAGGCTGACCTCCCGTCCTCCGGCCACCTGAACCAGACGCTCGTTGACCTGTGTGAGCAACGACTGAACAGACGGTGCCATGACGTCGGCGATCCGCAACCGCACCGCTTCCTCCGCGGACACGCTGACCGACCTCTGCACGGCTCGCTCGGCCCAGTTGGCGTTTCGACCCCAATGTTCGGCGAGCGAACGGATGAACGCCGCTGCGTCGTTGGTGACCTTTTGCTGTTCGATCGCTCCCGCCACACCGACCGGATGCGCGGCGCCGATGTTCGTGCCGGGCGCCATGGCGTTCACGGGGCAGGCAAGCATGATGAATGTTCCAGCGGACGCGGCCCTGGCGCCGGAGGGTCCGGTGTAACAGATCACGGGCGTCCGCGACGCGAAGATGGCCTCGATGATCCGACGCATGGAGGAGTCGAGCCCTCCCGGCGTGTCGATGACGAGGAGGACGGCCGACGCGCCCTCGCGCTCCGCGTCGGCGATCCCTCGTTCGACGTACGACGCCATGAACGGGTCGACCACGCCGGTCAAGGAGAGAACGTCGACGGTCGGTCGGTTCGGCGGCGGCGCCGCCCATGAGTCGGCGGATGAGAGACCGAGCGCAACCACGAGGAACAGAACAGCGAACCACTTCCTCGTGCTCATACGAGAAATGATCCCACGTGTCCGGGTCCGCGGTTCAGCCGAAAGGCCGTTCGCGTAACGGAACCCGCGGCGGATAATGGATCCCGAATGAGAGCCGCCGACCGCCGGTGCCCCGTATACCCCCTCAGGAGGCGGCATGACCTTGTCTGAGGGTCCACTCACAAGCGCCTCGGAACAGGAGTTGATGAGGCAGCTTGTTGCCGGCGATGAAGCAGCGGTTCGCGCGCTCTACGAGCGGTTCGGGCGCTCCGTCTACACCATGGCGTATCGAATGCTCGGGAGGACCGAGGCCGCGGAGGAGCTCACGCAGGACGTCTTCCTGGCCGCGTGGCGAAAGGGCATCCATTACGACGCCTCGCGCGGGCGGCTGTCGACCTGGCTCATGACCATCGCCCACAACCTCGCCGTCGACCGGCTTCGCCACGAGCGAGGCGGTGGCCGCCCCGTGCTGATCTTGGTTGACGAGCTCCCGGAGCCGCCCGGAGGCGACGAGGAAGAGATGATCCTGGAGCGTGACCGGGCTCGGAGGGCGCTTGCCGAGCTGGCCCCCGCTGAGCGGCAGCTGCTGTCCCAGGCGTACTTCTACGGATGGACCGCTCGCGAGATCGCCGAGGCGAACGGGATCCCGCTGGGGACCGTGAAGACCAGACTTCGAACCGCGCTCCTCAAGCTTCGCCACCGGCACGAAGGGGAGGGGCGGGCCGGCAACGCCGAGCCGGGGGGCGAATGAGCAGGAGACACGTTCGCGACCAGATTCCCGACTACGTCGTCGGCTCCCTGCCCGCCGTCGAGCGCGGCCGGATCGAGCGGCACCTGCGAACCTGCGCGGTGTGTCGGGCCGAACGCTCCGCGGTTGAGGACGGCATGGCCGCGATGGGGCTCGCCCTTCGGCCGGTCGAGCCGCCGCCCAAGCTGGTGGATCGAGTGGTGTCGCGAGTGGCGGCCGTCCGTGTCGAACGACCGCTGGCCTATCGAAGGGTCAAGGCGCTGGCGGCCTCGACGCTCGCCGCTGCGGTACTCGCGGCCGGCGCCGTCACGTGGGCTGTGGCCGAGCGCGGTCACGTGGGAGACGCCGAGCGGACGGCCAAACAGCAGATCGAGACCGTTCAGCGTTTGCGGAAGCTCTTCGAAGAGCTGGGAACCCGCCCCGCTCAGGGCCGATTGATCCCGGCAAGGAAGGACGGAAAGGGGTTCGGTTCGGTGCTCGTCTACAACGCGACGCGCGGAAACGATCTCATCCTGGTTCGAGCGGTGCTTCCTTCCGACTCCGACGCTCCCTACACCCTCAAGGCTGCGGATCGCTCGGGGCACGTCCTTTCGAAAGGCACCATGATCAAGACGAACGACGGCGACTGGCTGTTCTACGAGTCGTCTTCGAAGGATCTCTCTCGCACGTTCACGGTCTCGGTCGCCGATCAGGCGGGGGAGACGGTGATCGTCGGACCCATCGGCGCGCCTGCGGAGAGCTGACGAAGCCTCTTTTGGCGCAACAGGCCGGCTGCTAGCCTCGCTTCGTGTCTGACGTTCGTTTCCTCGACGCTCTTCTGGGCGACGAGCAACCGGCGCGGAGCAGCGCCGAATCCGAGGAAGCTGAAGCGCTCGACGCGTACTCGACGATCATCACCCGCGTCGCGGAGCTGTTGAGCCCGTCGGTCGCGAACCTGCGAGTCGCCCGCCGCGCCTGGCGCGGTTCCCAGGCTGAAGGCGGCGGAAGCGCCGTGGTCATCACGCCCGACGGTTTCATGCTCACTTCTGCTCACGTTATGGAGGGCACCGATCGAGGGAGTGCGTCCTTCGTGGACGGATCGGAGTTCGGCGTCGAGCTCGTCGGAAGCGATCCGCTTTCAGATCTCGCTGTGCTGCGTTCGTCGGCCACCGGCTTGACGCCGGCGGCTCTTGGGGACGCGTCGCGCCTGAAGGTCGGTCAACTCGTGGTCGCCATGGGGAATCCGCTCGGGTTCGGCGGTTCCGTCACGGCGGGTGTGGTGAGCGCGACGGGGCGCTCGCTTCCGACCCGGGCCGGCTCGGTGATGCGGTTGGTCGAGAACGTCATCCAGACCGACGCCGCGTTGCACCCGGGAAACTCCGGTGGCGCGCTGGCCGACAGCCGGGGTCGAGTCGTCGGGATCAACACGGCCGTTGTAGGGCCGGGGATCGGCCAGGGGCTGGGGCTGGCGGTTCCGATCAACAGTGCGACTCGCCGAATCATCGCCTCGCTCATGACGGAGGGGCGATTCCGGCGGGCCTACCTCGGAATCGCCGGCGGGCCTCGACCGCTCCCGCCGCGCGTCTCGCGGGAGGTCGGTCGGGAGAGTGGATACGAGGTCGTTCAGGTGGTGGAAGGAAGCCCTGCGGCGAAGGCTGGACTCCGCCCCGAGGATCTGATCCTGGACGTCGACGACACGGCCATCGCGGGGGTCGACGACCTCCAGCGGTTGATGGTTTCCGATGCGATCGGGAGGACGATTTCGATCCGCGTATATCGGCGCGGCCGCATCGTGACCGTCGACGCGACACCCATCGAGCTGACCGCCTGACAGCTCGTCGCTGGGCGATCGACCTTTCCTCGCGTCAGGGCGAGAGGCGCTCGGCCAGGTACTTCAGGCTCATGGGATAGCGATATTCGATGCTGCCGTGTCCGGCGTCGAACAGCTCGAAGAACACGTCGGTGACACCGATATCCGCCAATGCCCGGCGAAACGCTTCCGCCCCGAGGTCCAGGAAGAACTCGTCCTTCTTTCCAGCGTCGATGTAGATGGCTTTCATCGATCGCAGGGCGTCGGCGTGCTCTGGAACCATTCTGACCGGATCCCATTCCAGCCATCGGTCCCAGACGTCGGGGATGAGCGCGCCAGTGGCGGTGTCGAACGGGAGACGTACGGTCCCATCCTGGTCGGTTGAGTAGCAGGCCGCCATGCACCACTGATTCAACAGGTGGTGGTCGCTGTTCTTGGTGAAGGCGGGCCGGCTTCGGAACGACTCCCAGAACTTCTCGTACGAACCGTCGTACTCGTCCCGAAGTGACCTGGCGCAGTGCGCGAACTCGTAGAGGTAGCACGCTTCGAACAGGGCGTCGCCGGCGTGCGTGGCGAGCCCGCCCCACAGGTCCGGTCGAAGCATCGGGGTGACCATGGCGCCGTACCCACCGCTCGATTTGCCGGCGATGCCGCGATGCTCCCGACCGGCCAGCGTGCGGTAGTGCTGGTCGACCCACGGCACGACTTCGTCGCAAAGGTAGGTGTGGTACTTCCCCGTTCCCGGCGAGTCCAGGAACTGGCTTCCACCGAGCGACGTCCAGCAGTCCACCCACACCACGATGCACGGGGGCACGTCGCCGGTCGCAAAAAGGTCATCAACGAGCTCCGGAAAGTTCTTCCTGAACGCCGACCGGTTTCGCCACATATCGAGCTGTCCGGTCAGCCCCTGGATCTGATACACGACCGGATACCGGCGCTCGGGTTCGTCGTCGTAGCCGGGTGGCAGGTAGACCCAGACCGGCCGAACGTGAGGGTCACCGAGCGGGTTGTTCCTGAGCGCGTCGCTCTCGAAGTTTGTTTCCTCGTACCTGCCCTTGGGTTCGAACGACCACGGTTCCACCGTTGGCGACCTCCTGCGGACGGCTGCGGGACGGCGGCCGATGCTAACAGCGGACGAACTGCATTGGACCAGCGGTCATGATCGCGCGGTATTGCGATGTGGCCTCCGCGTCCCGACCTTCAGGCTCCCGCTTTCCATGTCTCCAACACGAATGAAAGCTTCGTCCCCTGAACGGTCACTTCGGCGTCTGAGTCCCCGTCTCTGGGATTGATCCTTATCTGGAATTCGTACTTTCTGCCTGCAGCGGGAACTGCTCGCTTCGTCCACACCAGGGTTGTGCTCGTGAACAAGTCACTCGATGGCGACACGACAGGAAATGAGCCTGGGTTGAGCGCGACGAAGTCGCCGGCCCCCGCGGTGTCGCGAAAGAACGCCTCTACCTGTCCCCAGTCGCCCGAGCTCGTCTTGTAGTCGAGAGACAGGGTTGCCACAACGTCGACCTTCTGCACGTCGCTCGGAGTCGTCACCCTGACGAGAGCCACGATGGGCACGTCGCAATTCGCTATGCCAGCGTGAATCTCGCAAGACGCTTGCCACGGCACCTCGAAGGCCGTGCTGCGTTCCCATCTTCTATGGCCAGTGGCGTTTGATGACGCCCCGCTAACAGAGGCGCTCGGGCCCAGAAGGGCCAACAGAAGCACCACGAGCAAACCGATTCCGACGCGCCCCTTCATCCCCTCGCCTTTCACTAGTCGGATTTAACTAGAGATCGGCACACAATGCCTCGCCGCTTGTTAAAGCGCAAGCGGGTAACTGGCGTGGCGTCCTCGATGACTAGGCCAAAGTAACTACGGGCGGTTATCATCTCCTGGTCAGGTTTTCTCTTTTAGGAAGGGCTGGAATGGTCTCTCACAACACCTCTGGTCGAAGCACACCGGCGCAGGCATTTCGTCTCGCGTCCGTTGGTCTAGCTGTTGCCCTGATATCAGCACTGTTCGTGGCGCGCCCGAACGCTGGCAGCGCCGACGATGACGGCAACGAGTCGTCCGGAAGACTCACGTTCGCGAAGCCGGTCTTCGTGACCGAAGGGATCGACCGTCAGGCGGCGGAGCCGTCCATTCGAGTCGACGCCAACGATCCGACCCAGCGGATCTGGATCACGGCTCCCTCGGGAATCGTTCCGAACTCACGCTCGCTGGCGGAAGGCAACAGCGGCGATCTTCTGTGGTACTCGGACAACAACGGCAAGACGTGGCACCCGAAGAGCGGGCCCGCAGGCATCGGGAGCCCCACCATCGCAGGCGGCGGAGACAGCGACGTCGCGACCGGTTTCGGCCCCGAGGTGTTCCAGACCGGGCTGACTCTCGTCAACGCGACGCTCGCGGCGTCATGCGATCGAGGCGAGACGTTCTCGAGCAATCCCATCGGCGACATCGGAACGATCCAGGACCGCCAGTGGATCGACACCTGGGAGGATCACGCCAAACCTGCACTCGGCCCGGACCTCCTCCTGAACTACGGCGAATTCGCCACTGAGAGGATCTGGTTGCACCAGGTAGTCGCTCCGTGCGACGTGAACGGTCAGCCCGCGACCCAGCCCCAGGGCGGTCCTCCCATCGACGTGACCCATCCCGGGTGCGTCGATGTGGTCACTCCCGATCCCGGGTGCTACCAGTGGCCGGGGAACCTCGCCCTCGACGAGCGGACCGGCGACGTCTACGTGACGTACAACACGGTCGGTGACCCGACACATGACGACGTCATCGTGTCGCGTGTCGACCAGGCCGGGTCTCGAGTCGCAACCGCAGCGGACGTTCATACGTTCGTCGCGGCCGGCAACCGTCCGGACACGTTTGACTCCTTCACCGTTGTGGCCGTCGACCGCTCCAGCAACGTCTACGTGGTATGGAACGAACGGCATCCGGGACGGGACGCGACGGACGTCATGCTCGCTTTCAGCAGGAACCGCGGTGAGACCTGGAGCAAGCCGATCCGCGTCAACCGGGCCGCCGGGGCTCACACCACCACGTTCCCCTGGATCGTCGCGGGCCGCAAGGGCAAGATCGACATCGTGTACTACGGAACCAGCGCATCGGGGAAGTCGCCGGAGACCGTGCCCAACAGCGCCAAGTGGCGGGTGTGGATGGCGCAGTCGCTCAACGTCCTGAGCGGTGACCCTGATTTCACCGAGGTGCCGGCCACGGGCTACATGCACAAGGGCTCGATCTGCACCTCGGGGACTGGCTGCGCGGCTGGCACCCGGGACCTTCTGGACTTCTTCCAGATCGACGTGGACCGCCAGGGGCTCGCCAACATCGCGTACACCGACAACCTGAACACGCCCCCCGATCCGGGAGACCCGATGGACGCCACGGACGACGATCCGCACCAGGAGTGGGTCACGTTCGTCCAGCAGAACGGCGGGAAGGGGATCTACGGCTAACGCTCACATGCGCGTTGGCCTGGCCCTTCCTCATTACGAGTTCTCCTTCCCGGACGGGAAGCCGCTGAGTTGGGCGGCCCTCGTGGAGGCCGCCCAACGAGCTGAACAGCTCGGGTTCGACTCGCTCTGGATCTCCGACCACTTCTTTCTGGATCTGGCGCGATACGGCGGATCGTCCGCTCCGGTCGGGACTGTTGAGCCGTTCACTGCGCTGGGGGGTTTGGCGGCAGTGACGGACCGAGCCCGGCTCGGAGTCCTGGTTGCGTCCGCCCCGTTTCGTCATCCCGCGCACGTCACCAAGATGGCCACCACGATCGACCTGGTCAGCGGGGGGCGATTCGAGCTCGGACTTGGAGCGGGCTGGTACGAACGGGAATTCACCCAGTTCGGATATCCGTTCGGCTCGACGGGGGAGCGATTCGCCCATCTCGAGGAGTCCGTGCAGGTGATCTCGGCGCTCCTGGACGATGGTCCGGTCGACTTCGACGGCACCACGTACAGGCTTTCCGGCGCGTACAACCACCCCAAGCCGGCCGCATCAGAGGGTCCGCCCATCTGGATTGGCGGTAAGGGCGGCGACCGCATGCTTCGATTGGTCGCGCGGCATGCCACGGGATGGAACCTGGTGTGGCGAGCGACGCCCGAAGCGCACCGCGAACGAGTCGACGTTCTGCGCCGGATGGCCGAAGACGACGGGCGCGACCCCAATTCCGTTCGTCTTTCGATCGGGCTCTACGCGCTGGTTGGCGAGGACGAACGCGATGTCGCTTCCCGTTACGAAGCACTGCAGAAGTGGACCCCTGGCGGAGCGCTCGACGGCGAAGCGCTCGAGGACTACGGCGCCCAGACCCTGACCGGCACGCCCGACCAATGCCTGGACCGACTGGCGAAGTTCGCCGCGAATGGGGTCGAGGAGGTCATTGTCGCGGGCGCGTCGCTTCCCTTCGCGGTCCACGACTGGTCCATGCTGGAGTTGATCGCGGAGCAAGTGGCGCCGGAGGCGCGGCGGTTGTAGCGATGGACTTCCTGGAGGCGGCGCTTCGCGTCCTTCGCGAAGAATCGAAGCCGCTCCACTGGACGGTGATTCAGGACCTCGCGCTGAAGCGCGGCTACCTCGACCCGTTTACCCAGCGCGACATTCGGAAGAACCTCCTGGGCGCGTTATCGACGGCCGCCCGCGAGGGCGTCGTGACGAAACTGGGGACCGGCGTCTACGCGGTCGCGGCCGACGAGGTCAGCGGCTGATCTGGTCGATGCAATCGAACAGGCTCTCGGCCGGAGCTGAATCGAACAGGATGGCGTGGATCTGTCCGAAGAACGGAAGCTTTACGCCGGCGTTTTCAGCGACCCGCCCGATGTCCTTCGCCGAATCCCAGCCCTCCACGGTCATGCCGCGCTTTCCCATGTCCTCGAGCGCTGCCTTGGCTTCCACGCCCTGTCCGACCATCTCGCCGAAAAGCCGGTTGCGTCCCCCCAGGCTGGTTACCAGCGTGTCGCCGATGCCGGCCAGGCCGAGCACAGTCTCGCGGCGCCCTCCGAGGCCCTCCACCAGCTCGCTCATCTCGTGGAACGCCAGCGTGAACAGAGCGCTCTTGGCGTTCTCGTAGTTGAGGTCCGACCCTTTCGCCAGGCCATCGACGATGCCCATGCCGATCGCCGCGACATTCTTCGCCACGGTGCAGTATTCGACGCCCGGGAGGTCACCTGAAATTGCCACGTGGAGCGTCTTCGACCGAAACGCCGACGCCGCCTCTTCCGCGATCGACTGGTCCGTCGATGCGAACACGGCTGCCGTCGGGAGACCTTCAGCCACTTCCGAGGCCAGGCACGGCCCACCGACCGAGACGACGC
>DASVPT010000214.1:0-1822 GCA_036389535.1 Actinomycetota bacterium | reverse complement strand
GCAAGGCTCGGAGCAGGCCAGGCGGTCTTGCGGCCGGGCGCCTCACGCGCGAGCCGCAGGGCCGCGGAGACCAGCTGCATCGGCCGACCTCGTGGTAGGCGTGCTGTAGCGAGGCGCGCAGCGTGTCGGGCCAGCGCTCTCCCCGAGGTCGGGACCGCGATGTCCCGCACCTCTTCGGCGTAGCGACGGATCGGCACCGCGTCGGCGCTCGCCAGGACCTCGCGGCCGGATCCGACGTCGTAGATGCCGACACGAGCGGCCGTGTGAGCGCCGTGCTCGTCCAGGAGCGTGAGTTCAAGGCGAGCCGTGCGGTTGTCTACCGCCTGCGCACGCGCCGGACGCCTCACGCTCACCTCACGGATGCGTAGCTCGTCGGGGCCCGTGGCCCCCTCCGCGTACTCGCATCCCGGAGCTGCCACGACGACGTCGGTTCCGCGCGGACCCCGCCCGGCGAATCTTGCCCGTTCGAGCGGGATCTCGACCGTCACCCACGGCTCGTGTTCGGGCGGGACTTTGACGCTGATCGCGTTCTCGGCCGAGACGTTCGCGTCCCATCCGACCAGCAGCCGCCCCACTGCGGGGTCGACGACGAGGGCCAACTCGACGGTCTCGTCCAGGTCGCTTCCGGCTTCCTCAGCGAGGTCGAAGGCGAAGACGCCTCCCTCCAAGACCATCATGCCGTCGGCCTCTGCCACCCGACCCGCCCCACGCAACGCCACGGCACGCAACCCGAACCCGTGGAGGTAGCGGGGCGCGAACGTGCGTCGCACGGAATCGCTTCGCCATGCAAGCTCCTGGAACGCTTGAGGGTCCCGGGGATCGATTCCCAAAGGCGCAGTCACGAAAGCGGACGATACGCCCAATCTCGCACGCCGGCAAGATCGAACGTTCGCAGGTCGAGCGCGGTCCCCCTGTGAGGACTGATCGCAATCGTGGTCGTCTACGTCCCACGGGCTGCAGGGCCGCCTAGAGGGAGATCAGAGCCACCAGGAAGAGGGCCAACGCCCCCCAGGTCGTTGCGAATTGGATCCAGTTGATCGTGAAGTAGCGCCGCCGTCCCGCCTCCCAGTCCGCTGGCATCGCCTCGGGGTCCCAGGCCAGCATCACCTTGTAGTGGGGTGTCTTCCACACGTTGGAGACGATGTCGATACCGACGATCACGATGCCCAGGCCGATCGCGGTGAGCACGAACGAGGTGGAGCCGGGATCGTCCCAGAGAAACACGAGCGCGACGATCGGCCCGATGGTCATCCCGAGCGACCAGGCATAGTTGAACACCTTGCCCAAGCCGTGATCCGCGTAGCGAAGGAACGCTTCCATGAAGTTCCGGAAGTCCCGGCCGTTCATCGCTGCGAGCATGGGACGCATGATTGTGCTCAGCATCCCCAACAGGCCAGCCGCGAGCCCCGAGAAGAAAATAGACGCTGCGAGTGCCCATTCCTCGGCCGTCACGACGAAGCCCCTCCACGCTCGGAGTCCCCATGTTTGAGAGGTGATCGACTGCTGGCATGGCCAGACCGTCAAGGGTCAGGCTCAGTCGACCAGCACGACATATAGACCGGAAGTATGGCAAAGGCCGTAGCCGCTGTCAGGCTGAAGGCCCCATATCCCGTCGAAGGGAACGAAACGCTGTCTGAACGGCCCCTTCCGATTCCTCTTGGCGTCAAGCTCCGAGACGGCGGTTCACCCCATCCTTGGAGGACTTACGGACTCGCACAACCAGCGGAAAGGCTGGATAGCACAGCGGTGAGCCCTGGATTGCTGATAAGACCCGCATGGCCGGGGGCCGCCACGAGGGATGAGAATCAGGTGGCCCGGCCAA
>DASVPT010000213.1:0-7805 GCA_036389535.1 Actinomycetota bacterium | reverse complement strand
GGGCCATTCGGTTTCCGTGATCGACAAGCGAGGGGACGCGTTCGATCGCCTCCCTCCCGGCTTTCAGGCCAAGACGCTGGTCGGGACCGGATTCGACCGTGAGCTTCTGGAAGAAGCGGGGATTCGCGACGCCGAGGCCTTCGTCGCCGTGACGAACGGCGACAACTCGAACATCGTGGCGGCGCGGGTGGCCCGGGAGCACTTTCACATCGAGAAGGTCATCGCTCGGATCTACGACCCGAAGCGAGCCGAAATCTACGAGCGGCTGAACATCCCGACCGTCGCCTCGGCCAGATGGGCGGCAGGGCAGATTCACTATCTCCTCTTCCACGGCCGCGAAGAGCTGAAGGAGACGTTCGCCGGAGGGACGCTGCTTCATCTGCAGCGAACCGTCGCCGATCATCTCGTCGGGCAAACGATTTCCTCGGTCGAGGAGGAGGGACAGGTCGAGGTGGTCGGTGTGGACCGCGGAGGGCGAGGCTTCATTCCGGTGAAGGACAGCCGGTTCCAACAGGGAGACATCGCCCACTTCATTCTTTTGACGGATGCCGTGGAGCGGCTCGACGCGCTGCTCGAGCCCGCGGCGGAATAGCGGCCGGAGGCCACATGAAGGTCATCATCACGGGAGCCGGAAAGATCGGGCGGCATCTCGCCGGCGATCTCTCCGAGCGCGGGCACGAGGTAACGCTCATCGAGCAGGAGAAGGCCGCCGCGGCGCGGGCTGCGCACGATCTTCCGGAGGCGGTCACCATCCTCCTCGGAGATGCGTGCGAGCCGTACGTGCTGGAAGAGGCAAAGCTCATGCAAGCCGACGTGGTCGTGGCGGCAACCGGCGACGACGAGGACAACCTCGTCACGTCCCTGCTGGCGAAGCAGGAGTTCGCGGTACCGCGCGTGCTGGCCCGCGTGAACCATTCGAGGAACGAGTGGATGTTCACCGAGCAATGGGGTGTGGACGTTCCGGTGAGCCCTCCGCACATTCTGACGGCGCTGGTCGAAGAGGCCGTCACGGTCGGCGACATCGTGCGGCTCCTCAAGCTGGAGCGAGGCAAGGTCACGCTGGTCGAGCTCACCCTGGATGATTCTTCGAAAGTGGCGGGGCGCCCCATGTACGAGCTCCGGTTGCCCCTCGACTGCGCGATCGTGGCGATCCTTCGCGACGAGCACGTCGTGATTCCCCAGCCCGAAACGGTTCTCGTGGCCGGCGACGAGCTGATGGCCATCGCCCGGCCCGAGGTCGAGGACGACCTCAGAAACGCGCTGGAGTAAGGCTCTGCCGCGTCAGGCGGCGGCGCGGTCTTAACCGAACTCGAACGTCGGATTCACCACACGCGGCAGCTCGTGTTCCTTTCCGAGCACGCCGTCGACCACGATCCTCGAGCCGAGGGCGAGACCCGGGATGGAACGCCTTCCCATCCACAGGGCCGAGACCTCACCGGTGCCGTCCCACAGGACGGCCTCGACCGCCTCGAAGCCCTCGACCGGACGGATCGTGATGCGTCTCACGACTCCCGCAAGCTTGACCCGGCCGCGCGCGCCGGCGTCGCGCATCCGGATCGTCCCCGGCACGGCCTCGGCCCATGTGCGAACCTCCTCGGCCAGCCGCTGTTCGTCGGTTTCGGAGAGCTTCCGAAAGAACCCGCGAAACGCTGCTTTGAGGCCGATCGGTGGCCGCCCGAACTAGGAGCCCGGTCTGACCGCGTCTCGAGCAGCCGGAGCCTCGCCCTCAAGAGGGCCGAGGGTCACCTTCCTCGACTTCGAGTACCAGATGGCCGCGCCGAGGAGCACGGCCGCCCCGGCGGCGATGGCCGTTCGAGCCGCGACGTTCTTGGACAGAGTGACGACCAGCGGCACGATCAGAAGCGAGACCAGGTTCATGACCTTGATCAGGGGGTTCAGGGCGGGGCCAGCGGTGTCCTTGAAGGGGTCCCCGACGGTGTCGCCGATGACCGTCGCCTTGTGCGGCTCGGATCCCTTGCCGCCATAGTGTCCTTCCTCGACCAGCTTCTTCGCGTTGTCCCACGCACCTCCGGCGTTCGAGAGCATGACCGCGAGCAGCTGACCGGTCAGGATCGACCCTGCGAGAAAGGCGCCGAGCGCTTCGGCCTTGAGGAAGAACCCCACGATGACCGGGGACAGAACGGCCAGAAGGCCCGGCGTCATCAGTTCGCGAAGCGACGTCCGGGTGCAGATGTCGACCACACGTGCGTAGTCCGGTTCCTCTTCGTAGGTCATGATCCCCGGATGCTCGCGAAACTGATTACGGACCTCGACCACAACCTGGGAGGCGGCCCTTCCCACCGCTCGAATGGCGAGTGACGAGAAGAGGAACGCGACCGATCCCCCGATCAGCAAACCGACCAGGACATCCGGAGAATCGACGCGGATGCCCCGGAAGGCGAACCCCTCGCCGATCAGCGCCTCACGGAACGACCCGAACAACGACGTCGCCGCCAGGACCGCCGTGGCGATGGCCATTCCCTTCGTGATCGCCTTCGTGGTGTTCCCGACCGCGTCGAGGCCGGTCATGATCCGGTCGGCCCGCTCACCCAGTCCACCCGACATCTCGGCGATGCCGTGGGCGTTGTCGGTCACGGGTCCGTAGGTATCCATCGAGACAATGACGCCGACCGTGGTGAGCATCCCCATTCCGGTCAGCGAGATGAAGTACAGGCGCTCCTCCAGGCTGTGACCCAGGAAGTACGCGGCGAGGATGGCGCCGCCGATCACGAGGATCGCCCACACGGTCGATTCGAGGCCGCTGGAAAAGCCCGACAGGATGGTCGTGGCGGGGCCGGTGAGGGAGGACTCGGCGATCTCCTTGACCGGCTTGCGCGTGGTCGAGGTGAAGTGCTCCGTCAGGAGCTGGATCACGCTCGCCAAGAGGAGACCGAAGAGCACGGCCCAAAAGACGCGGAGATCGCCGACGTAGGTCCACGCCAGCAGGAAGACGCCGACCGCGGAGGCGAACGCGGAGAGGAAGAACCCGCGGTTGATCGCCCGCATGCCGTGCTCGTCCTCGCTTCGCGGCGTCACGGACATGATCCCGATCACCGAGGTGATGACGCCGATTGCCCGGACGAACAGCGGGAACATCACCCCGACGATGGCGCCCTTCGGCGAGTGCGCGAACGCAGCGGCGCCCAAAATGATCGCCGCAACCAGGGTGACCTCGTAGGACTCGAACAGATCCGCGGCCATTCCGGCGCAGTCCCCGACGTTGTCACCGACGTTGTCGGCGATGGTCGCCGCGTTGCGGGGGTCATCTTCGGGGATGCCCTGCTCGACCTTGCCGACCAGGTCGGCCCCGACGTCGGCCGCCTTCGTGTAGATGCCGCCGCCCACCCGCATGAACATCGCGAGCAGCGCACCGCCGAAACCGAAGCCCACCAGCACGGAGGTCGCGTCGCTCTTGTAGAGCATCAGGATGACCGTGGCGCCGAAGAGCCCCAGCCCGACCGTGAACATCCCGGCCACGCCGCCCGTTCGAAAGGCGATCCTCAGCGCGCGGCGAAGTCCGGCCTCACGCGCGGCGTTCGCGACCCGGACGTTCCCCCGGACCGCCAGCCACATCCCGGCGAACCCGGTGGTCGCCGAGAACCCCGCCCCGAGCAGGAACGCGATGGAGCGCCCCAGGCGGATGGCGAGGTCAGAGTGAACGCGCTGGTCGGGGACCGGAAGGATGAAAAACAGCAGGACGAACAGGATCCCGATGAACACGCCCAGGGTCCGGAACTGGCGGTTCAGGTAGGCCCGGGCGCCGCGCTGGATCGCCAGAGCGATCTCCTTCATCTTCTCCGTCCCCTGGGAAGCCGAGAGCACCTCCCTGCTCAGGTAGCCGGCGAAGGCCAGGGCCAGGAGCGAGATGGCCAGGATGATCCAAAGGGAATTGTTCTCGAACGAACGAAATACGGCGGTGATCGTGCCGCCTTCTTGGGCGACCAACGACATCAAGCAACCTCCCTGCGTGATTGGAAATGTACGAACCGACGGAAACCGCCCGGCGGCCCCATAGATTACCCGGCTTTGCGCGCCCGCCGCTCGCGGGCCGGTTCAGCGGGACTTTCGAGCACGCTTCGCCCGTCGCCGATCCAGCTCCTCCTGTCCCGGTCTGAGCCATGAGGCCACGATCCCGGTGCCGAGGATCGCCACGATGACGGCGAGGGAGATCTCCGTTCCGATATGGACGACCTCGGACAGGAGCATCTTGGCGCCGACGAATCCAAGGAGAACGCCGAGCGACGGCCGCAGATACCGAAACCGGGCCACGGCTCCTGCCAGGACGAAGTACAGGGACCGCAGACCCATGATGGCGAGCGCATTCGAGGAGAACACCACGAATGGGTCCCGGCTGATGGCGAAGATGGCCGGAATCGAATCGACAGCGAACACGACGTCCGTGACCTCGACCAGGATCAGGACCGCGAAGAGGGGGGTCGCCACCAGACGCCTTCCTCGTTTCACCGCCAGTCGCTGACCTTCGTACCCCTCGGTCATGGGGATGAAGCGGCGGACGACGCGAAGGACTGCACTCTCCTCCACCGAGCGCTCGGACTCTTTGCCCACGAGGAACCGATACGCGGTTATGAGGAGCAGCGCACCGAAGATGTAGACGACCCATTCGAACTTCTGGAGGAGCGCGGTCCCGGCGAGGATGAATCCCAGCCGGAGAACGATCGCACCGACGACGCCCCAGATAAGAACCCGGTGCTGGTACGCCTTCGGCACCGTGAAGTGCGTGAGGATCAGGATCCAGACGAAGACATTGTCAACCGAGAGGCTCCACTCGATCAGGTATCCGGCCACGAACTGCTGACCGACGGCCCCGCCGCGCCACACCCAGGTGAGCACGCCGAAGGCCAGGGCGATGGTGATCCACACGCCGGTCCAGATGAACGCCTCGCTGAACGGGACCTCGTGGGCACGGCGATGAAAGATCCCGAGGTCGATCGAGAGCATCACCGCCAGGAAGGCGAGGAACGCGGGCCAGACGTACCAGGGATCCACGATCGGTTATCGAATGGTGGCGGTTGGTTCTTCCTGCGGTTCAGCCTTCGGTTCGGTCTGGGGCCCGGCCTGGGGTTCGGGCTGCCGCTCGGTGCCGAGCCGGCCATCGGCCTCATCTGGGCCGGAAGACGGCGCCGCGCGGTTCCTTCGTTGCTCGGCCATTCGGTCGGCCCGTTCCTGAAGCGGCGCTCGTTCGGCTGCCTCGGCGTCGGGGGGCCAGTGAAGCCGCGTGTCCCAGTAGTGCAGCACCACGATCTTCGCCGCGGCGATGGTCGGGACCGCCAGCAGCATCCCCCACAGGCCGAGCAGCGTTCCTCCCACCAGCAGACCGAGCATGACCGTCACCGGATGCAGCTTGACCGTTCTCGCCACGACATTGGGGCTGATGATGTGGTTATCGATCTGCTGAACGATGAGCAGCGCCAGCGATGCGCCGATGGCGAGAGGCCACCCGGGCTCGAGGTGGAGCAGACCGCCGCTCGTTGCGGTGGTGAAAGCGATGAACAGTGCGGGCACCGCGCCGATGAACGGCCCCACCAGCGGGATCAGGTTGAACAGGCCCGCGACCGCCCCGACCACCGCCCAGTACGGAAGCCCCACGATGTACAGGCCGGCCATGGAGGCCAGCCCAACGAAGAGCGCCACCAGGAGCTGTCCCCGAAAGAAGCCACCGAGCGCGCGGCCCATCCGTTCGAGCACGGCGCGGACTTCCTCATGACGGGCCGGAGGAATCAACGCCATCGCGCCGCGCTGGATCTTCGGCAGATCGACCAACAGGTAGAAGCTCAACACGAGCCCCAGGACGATGATCACCGCGGTGTGCAGCACGCCCGCCGTGAAGCTGAAGATCCGCGAGATGAACGACCCGGCGGTACCGCCCGGGCTGAGCGAGCGAAACAGATCGGTGGTCTTCACATCCGCACCGAGCCCCTGCAGCGCTTTGGTCACTTCGACCTGCGCCTTTCCGAGAAGGTCCGGCACCGAGCGGGTGAAGGACGAGACCTGGGACACGAGCATCGGCACCATGAACCGCAAAGCGACTCCAACGATCGTCAAGAAGACCACGTAAGTGATGAGCGAGGCCCAGATCCGAGGCAGCCCCCGGCCCTGGAGCTTCGAGACGATGGGGTTCAACAGATAGACCAGCACCATCGCGAACGCGAGCGGAGCGATGATGATCCGGATCGGATAGAGCGCGACGCGGTACAGCATGTAGCCGAGGATCAACACACCGATCAGCGACCAGCACACGAGTCCCCACTTGGCGACCCGAGCGACTCGTGGGCTCCCGAACAGGATGGTCCGCTGTTCGCTCACCCCTTCAGGCTACTCGCCCGCAGGGACAAACCAGGGATCGCCCGGCTAGCGCGGTCCGTCGAGGGAGACGGCCATCCGGACCTGCGCACCGCCGCCGTCGCGAGGCGTGACGGCCACCTCGTCCACCAACCCGCGAATGACCGGCAGCGACAGCAGTTTGTCGAACGGAAGGTCTTCGGTGTCCAGGTCCACCGGCGAGCCGAGCACCGCGTGCATCGGGTCGGGGCCGCGATCCAGAACCTCGATCACCATCGCGTCGAGATCGGCCGAGGCACGCACCTCGACCCGCTCGGGCTCCCCCAGGTCGGCGTTGATCTGGACCGCGTTGGTGCAGGCCTCCGAGACGGCCAGCTTGATGTCTTCGACCAGGTCTTCAGATACGCCGTTCAGGCGAGCCAGGGCGGCGACGGTGTGACGCACCGTTCGGACGTACTCGGGTCTCGGTGGAAACGCGATCTGGAGCTGCGGCTCTTCGGCCGAGTCGGTCATGCCGAGGGCGTGGGCTCCCCGGCGGCCTCGTCGACGGAGCCGAAGATGCCAAAGGCCTTGTTGAGTCCCGTGATGTCGAAGATCTTCAGGATCTTGTCGTGCGTCGCGACGATGGAAAGATCTCCCTCGTTGCCCTTCGCCCGCTTGAGCCCTTCGACGAGCACGCCGAGACCGGTCGAATCCAGGAAATCCACGTTTTCCATGTCGACCACGATCCGGCGGTCTCCCGCATCGATCAAATCGACGAGCGCCTGGCGCAACCGCGGAGCCGTATACACGTCGATCTCGCCCCGAAGAGACAGGACGGTTGCGTCTCCACGCTTCGCTGTTTCGACCTCGAGGTCCATGGCCGCGCGAGTGTAGCACCGGGGTTGTCGTTGAAATCCCGGCGAACGGGGGGTAGCGTGCGGCCCCGAATGCGCCCCAATTCTTCGCTTCGTCCTGCTCGGTAGGGCGCTGCAATGGCCACCCGACGATCAGGTCCTCCCATCGACTTCACCGGCCGGCGTCGCCGACGCCGGCAACGACTGCTCCGAACGGCGGGCGTGGCGATCGGTGTGGTCGTTGCGGCTGGAGCGGTGTACGCGGTCACGCACAAGGGCCGCCTCCCCGGGCCTTTCGGGGGCAAGCACGCCGAGCGGCCGTCGTTCACGTTCCGGTTCGCTTCGGTGAAGGGATACAAGCTCGGGGAATCTTCGCCGTCATCGGGTGCGACCGAGAAGGCCGCCAGGGACGTTCAACACGCGCTCAGCGAGTTCTACATCGACACCTTCCTCGACCCCAATAGCTGGTCGGACGGCGTACCGGAGAAGACGTGGGACCTCTTTGCGCCGTCGGCGAGAAAGCAAGCGCTTCGGCACACCTCCTCCTTCACGTTGGGGAACGTGGCTCGTTCGCTCCAGTCTCTTTCCGTGAGTGGGTCAACGCTTTCCGTCCGAGTCCTGTTCGGACCAACGGGGAAGGCCGAGGCTGTCTCGGCCGTGGCGGCCCTT